>JAZUFC010000205.1:0-3199 GCA_045640465.1 Lachnospiraceae bacterium
AAAGAACCAGGCCCGGATATGCTCCCATATCCGTGCCTGTTTCTTTTATGATACGCCCTTACATGAGCATGGAGTGACGCGAAGCGGCACGGGAATGCGAATGTAAGGAGGATTGCGGAAGTGCGAAGCACGGAGCAATCCGCAGGGATTATCACATAAAGTGGCGGTACGCGACAGTACGCCCATTCATGAGCATGGAGTGACGCGAAGCGGCACGGGAATGCGAATGAATGGAGGACTGCGGGAACGCGAAGCGTACACAAAGGGCACAAGTGAAGCAGTCCGTGGGGATTATCACAAAAGCAGAGGAACGCAGCAGTACGCCCTGTCATGAGCGCAATTTTATAACAAATTCATATTATCACCGCAACTTTTCCTTTCTTTTTACGGTTATATAGACAGGAACACCCAATACCATGGAGAGGGAGTTTACTTATGAAAGACGAAGATATCGTGCAGCTTTACTGGGATCGAAGTGAAGACGCCATCAGACAAACCGAAGCAAAGTATGGCCGGTATCTGATGACTGTTTCAAATCATATCCTGAATGACCGGGAGGACTGCAGGGAGTGTCTGAACGACACTTATCTTTCGGCATGGAATACCATGCCAAAAAACAGACCGGCAGTTCTTTCTGCCTACCTTGCTAAGATCATCCGTGAGATATCCATTGATCTGTACCGGAAAAAGAAAAGCAAAAAAAGAATTTTATCAGAATATTCAGTTTCTCTGTCAGAGCTTAACGAAGTTATACCCGGCGACAGCACTCCGGATGAAGAATTTGACAAAAAACTTCTGGATACTGCTGTAAACACCTTCGTCAAATCACTTTCTAAAAAGGAGCGCATTGTATTTATAGGCCGATATTTCTACTTTGACTCTTTGAAGGAAATCGCAGCTTATTCAGATCTCACGGAAGTCAATGTCAAAAGCATTCTATTTCGGACACGCAAAAAACTGAAGGTATATCTGAGAAAGGAGGGATGGCTTTTATGAAAGAACAGCTTGTGGATTCCATCGGCCTGATCGACGACGAAATGATAGAAGAAGTCCGGAAGTACAGAGCAGAGAGAATAAACAGATCCGGGTATATTAGAAGAGTTATCGGAATAACCGCTGCATGTCTTGCAGTAATTGCTGGTACAATGTTTATTATCATGCCTTCGCTTGGAAAGACAGTTCTGACAGAGCCTACGTTCTCTGAAAAATACGAAACGGAGCCTTCCGGATCACAGGCCCGGAATACAGAAACATATTATGAAAATCAGACTCCTGTTGCGGAAGATATTTCAGATCAGGCTGCAGAGAATGAAGAGATTCAACCTTCGCTTGCAGGCGTAACAAAAGCACCTGAACCGAATGAGTTCATTCAGCCATCGGGCGCTACCCTCAGTGTACTTACGTCTGATTTTTCTTCGAAGCATGATGTTCATCTGTATTATGATATTCCGAAAAAAGATTTCATTCATATCGAGATCCCGGAAGATCCGCAGAATGTGGACCCGAATTCTTTTGCATTCGGTTTTGAAACGTTTGAACCTTCCGAAGCTATGCGGGCATGGGTGCAGTCTCTTGTTGACTCCGGTGAGCTCTTAAGGATCTGTTTTGCAAGCGGATTTGTCGCTGCAGATGGTTCTGATAACAGCGTAGACAAGCTGATCATCACAAAACCCTGTTATATCTATCGTGTTGTAAACGGAGAGTTTCCGGCATCCCCGGTTCTTCAGGAATATGAAACACCAGAATTATGCGGAGAGTGTTTTGTTATCTATAAGAATCAGGTTATATGCGGTTTTTCTCCGCATGTCAATCCTGACGGAAGTATTTCAGTCGGAAACAGCTCGGAAATTCTCAACGCATACATGAACCAGTACTGTCATGATGATCTGAACAGGCGGTTTTACCTGGAATTCGACGGTATCACACAGCCAAAGCAATACTTTCTGCTTCCGAATGAAGGCAGTCCGCAGTATCACGAAAGTCAGGATCCGGTCATGATGACCTTTATCTGTCCTGATATTATACTATGAAAAAGGAGATGATTTCTTATGTAGTAAAAAAAGATAATTGAACCACAGATACTGTATTAAGAGTATTAAGAAATATGTGAATCATGAGGAGATTACCATGAAAAGAAAGATGTTCTTAATAATTCTGTTTAGTTGTTCTTGTGTTTTCTTTTTTGCTGCATGTGCTCTTACAGAACATAAACTTACAGAAGAATTACAGCTTCCCCTTATCTCCGGAGAGAATTCGGAAGAGTCTCAGGCTCTGCCACTCTCTGAAGAGGATTCGGAAGAGTCTCACGATCTACCCGGCAGCAGAGAGGATTCGGAAGAATCTCAGATTTCGCCTGCTGACGAAGAAGAATCGGAAGGACTTCAGATTCCATCTGCCGGTGAAGAGGATACAAAAGAGCCTTGGGTTCCGCTTAGCGGCGAATGCGAGTTGGAAAATCCTCAGCTTCTTCCTACCGGCAGAGAGGTTGATCCTGATATCGATCTTTTAAATGAAACACATCAATACTACGACATTGGGAATCTAACCAGTTGCTTTAAAATCGAGATCCCGAAAGAATCTCAGAATATCGATCCGGATTCATTCGCTTTCGGTTTTGAGACTATAGAGCCTTCGGATGCCATGAAAGAATGGGTGCAGTCCATCATTGATTCCGGAGAACTTGCAAGGATTTGTTTTGCGGGAGGTTTAGTTGCTGCGGACGGAACGGATATCCGCGGCGAAACACTGATCATCACAAAACCGGTAACAGGTCACCAGATCACCGACGGAGAAATACAGAAAGATTTGCTTCCGGTCGATCCTTTCAAAGGTACGTGCTTTGTAATTTATCAGAATCAAATAATCTGCAGCTTTATGCGAGCTGTCATGCCGGACGGACAGTTATCTGTTGCCAACAGCATCGGTATCCGTGAACAACTGATGAATGAGTACTGCCATGATGATCTTAACCGAAGGATCTGCACCGCACATGACGGTGTTACTCAGCCGAAACTGTACTTTCTCCTTCCTGAAGAGGGTACCGAACAGTATCACGAAAACCAGAACCCGGTCATGATGACCTTCGTCTCTCCTGAAACTGTCAACTGAACACATTTCCTTTTACCGGGCCCCGGGATGCATAAAAGCATTCCGGAGCCATTTCAGACACCTCTCACGTGCCCCCCTCCTGAAAACCGAT
>JAZUFC010000206.1:0-4669 GCA_045640465.1 Lachnospiraceae bacterium
CAGTGCGAGCTTATGTACACGTATGACAAGCTGTTTTCCGAGTACAATCATGTGGTCGCACAGATCCTGGTGACGGCATCCGACTTCAGTCATGAAGAACGGCACAGAAATTTTTCGGTAACGCTGAACCGTCTTCTGGAGCTCGGCTGCATTCCGGTCATCAACGAAAATGACACGATCGCCGTGGAAGAGATCGTGATCGGTGATAATGATACATTGGCAGCGATCGTGGCAACATCTGTGAATGCGGATCTGATGGTCATGCTTTCCGATATCGACGGCCTGTATACGGCCGATCCCAGAAAAGATCCGGATGCGAAGCTGATCGAAGAAGTGTATGAACTGACGGATGAGATCATGGCGCTCGGCGGCGGCAGCGGATCGTCCCTCGGGACCGGCGGCATGAAGACCAAATTAAATGCCGCGAAGATCTGTAAAGAGGGCGGCTGCGATATGGTGATCACAAACGGCGCGGAGCCTTTGGTTCTGTACAGGATCCTTGAAGGAGAAAAAGCGGGCACCCGCTTCTATGCAGGAAAGAAAGAAAAATGACGACACAGGAGATACTGGAAAAGGCAAAACAGGCGAGACGGGAGCTGGCGGTCCTTCCGACTGAGGAGAAGAACCGGCTTCTTGCTGCCATGGCAGAAGCGCTCGTTTCCGATACGGATGTGATCCTTTCCGAAAACCGGACGGATGTGGAGAACGCGCGCGGAAAGATCAGCGATGTCATGATCGACCGGCTGATGCTCACAAAAGAGCGGATCCGTGATATGGCAGACGGGATCCTTCAGGTCGCAGCGCTTCCGGACCCGGTCGGCAGGATCCTCGAAGAGAGAACGGCGGAAAACGGTCTTCTGATCCGGAAAAAGACCGTTCCGATGGGTGTTGTATCGATCATCTACGAAAGCCGTCCGAATGTGACGTCGGACGCAGCGGCGCTCTGTTTAAAGAGCGGCAATGTCTGCGTGCTCCGGAGCGGAAAGGAAGCGATCCGCTCTTCAACAGCCATCGTCCGTGCCATGCAGAAGGGCATGGAGCAGGCCGGTTTTTCAAAGAATTTTGTGCTGATACTGGAGGATACGAGCCGGGACAGCGCAAAGGCGCTCATGAAAGCACGCGGTTACGTGGATCTCCTGATCCCGAGAGGCGGCGCGGGACTGATCCGCACCTGTGTGGAGGAGGCGATCGTGCCGGTGATCGAAACAGGTACCGGTATCTGTACGGTCTATGTAGATGCAGAGGCCGATCAGGAAAAAGCACTTCGGATCCTGGAAAACGCAAAGACGCAGCGGCCTTCCGTCTGCAATGCGGCAGAGCAGCTTCTGGTGTCGGAAAAGATCGCAGAGGAGTTTCTTCCGAAGGTATATGATCTTCTTGTCGTGAAACGGAAGCAGGAAGGGAAGAACCCGGTCGAACTCAGACTCTGCGAAAAGGCAGGGAAGATCATTCCGGGGACGCCTGCGGGACCGGATGATTTTGATACAGAGTTTCTCGATTATATTCTTGCTGTCAGGATCGTTCACGATGTGCGTGAAGCGGTCGATCATATCGAAGCACATTCGACACATCACAGCGAAGCGATCATTACGGAGAATCCGGAAACGGCTGCATATTTTTCAGGTCATATCGACAGTGCGGCGGTCTATGTCAATGCCTCCACCCGGTTTACGGACGGCGGCTGCTTCGGCCTCGGCTGTGAGATGGGAATATCCACGCAGAAGCTGCACGCGCGCGGTCCGATGGGACTTTCGGAGCTTTGCAGCTATCAGTATGTGATCACAGGAAACGGACAGATCCGCTGAGAAAGGAGAACAGGTATGAAGATCGGTTTTATCGGCTGCGGCAATATGGGCGGCGCACTGGTAAAGGGTGTTTCAAAAGCGGCAGAGTCTTTTGAGATCCTGCTTTCTGACAAGGCCGCGGAGAAGACTGCGGCACTTTCCAAAGAGACAGGGGCTTTCGTTTCTGACACGGAAACGGTCATTTCGCAGTGTCAGTATATCTTTCTCGGCGTGAAGCCGAACATGATGACGGATCTTCTGAAAAACATCGGAAACACGCTGCTTTCAAGAAAGGACAGAGTCGTGCTCATCAGTATGGCTGCGGGAACGTCCGTTCCGGAGCTCCGTGAAATGCTGAAAAAGAGCACGGAAGACGGGACTGTGCAAAAGAAGGCGGACGATATTCCGATCATCCGCATCATGCCGAATCTGGCGGTCGCCGTCGGCGAAGGCATGATTTTATACAGCGCGGACCGGACAGAAGACGGAGAGATAAACATTTTCCTGGACTTCATGCGCTTCACCGGCGTCCTCTGCAGTGTAGAGGAAAAAATGATCGATGCCGGTTCCGCGATCTCCGGCTGCGGTCCGGCGTTCATCTTCCAGTTCGCGGAAGCACTTGCGGACGGCGGCGTGAGCTGCGGGCTGACCAGAGATACTGCGATGCTTCTTGCCGCGCAGACACTGAAGGGATCAGCTGCGCTTCTTTTAGAAAGCGGAAAGCATCCCGGAAAACTGAAGGATGAAGTCTGCAGTCCCGGAGGAACCACGATCGCAGGCGTCCTGACGCTGGAAAAGTATGCATTCCGTTCGGCGGCTTCCGAAGCGGTGATCGCGGCTTACGAAAAGACGCTCCGGCTGAAGAAGTAAGTATCAATAGTGTCAATGGGGACGGTTCTCGCTGACAACTCATCGAGTTGTCAGCGAGAACCGTCCCCATTGACACCATCAAAAGTACTTGCTTTTTCGGAAGCAATATGATATAAATAACGAAACGATCTATATGATGTCCGCAGGAAATGCTTTCTGCAGCCGAAGAAGTAAAACTTTCAGGCGTCCTTTACGGGATAGAGACTGCGGACGGATAGAACTTTGGAGACATCCGCGAAAAGCGGGGGCCGAAGGGGCAAGGCGGAAGCCGGAATCTCTCAGGCAAAAGGACAAAGCATATATTCCCGCAAGGGGTTATCTGACTGTTCTTCGCCTGCCGCGTATTTCCGGCAGGCGATTCTTTTTCTCCGGCTTTGTTCTTCCGGTTCGTTTCAGAGAGGAGAAGAATTATGGAAAACTTTCTTGCGAAGCTTGCAGAGATCAACGATGCGGTCAACGGGTTTATCTGGGTCAAAATCGGTCTTGTGGCACTGATCGGCACCGGTATTCTGATGACGATCCTTACAAAATGCTTTCAGATCAGCCATTTGAAAACCTGGTGGAAGAAAACGGTCGGCAGTATGTTTACGAAGGATGTGCGGAAGAATGAAAAGGATGTAAAATCCATTTCGCCTTTCCAGGCGCTTTGTACGGCACTGGCAGCCACGATCGGTACCGGCAACATCGCCGGTGTATCCGCCGCGATCGTCATCGGCGGCGCAGGCGCAGTCTTCTGGATGTGGATCGCAGCCTTCTTCGGTATGATGACCAACTATTCCGAAAACGTGCTCGGTATCTATTTCCGCAGAAGAAACAAGGACGGAGAGTGGTCCGGCGGTGCGATGTACTATCTGAATGACGGTGTCGGCAAGCTCGGAAAAAAGACCGGAAAGATCGGCGCGGTGCTGGCGGTTCTGTTTTCGATCTTCGCGGCGCTTGCATCCTTCGTTATCGGCAACATGGGTCAGGTCAACAAGATCGTCGCGAATGTGGAATCCGCGTTTGATATCAAGGCACTTTCCGGAAAGGTGCTTTACGGAAACGTAACGCTGTATTCCTTCATCATCGGCATCGTGATCATGATCCTTGCAGGCATCATCATCATCGGCGGTCTGAAGAGGATCGCGGCCTTCGCGGAAAAAGCGGTTCCTTTCATGGTCATTCTGTTCTGTCTGGGGAGTCTGACCGTCATCGGCGTGAATTATCGGAATATTCTACCGGCATTCGGCGCGATCTTTAAAACAGCCTTCAACCCGGTCGCGGCAGCAGGCGGTACGCTCGGTTATCTGATCAGTACGGTCATTACACAGGGCTTCAAGAGAGGCGTTTTCTCCAACGAAGCCGGTCTCGGCTCCTCTGTTATGGTACATTCCAATTCAACGGTCAACGAGCCCGTACAGCAGGGTATGTGGGGTATTTTTGAAGTATTTGCGGATACCATGATCGTCTGCACAATGACGGCTCTTGTAGTTCTGACGTCCGGTGTTTACGACCTTGCAACGGGTGCGACTCTCGCAGGCGAAAGCGACGCGACTCTTGTCGCATCTGCATTCAATTCGGTATTCTCCTTCGGCGGCATCGGCCGTAAATTTATTGCGATCGCCATGTTCCTGTTTGCATTTACCACCGTGCTCGGCTGGTCTCATTACGGCTCCAAGGCGATCGAGTATCTGCTCGGCGTAAAGGCAATGGTCGTTTACAAGGTGATCTTCGTGCTGATGCTGATCTCCGGTGCGATGATGACCTCCTCCCTTGCATGGGACATTTCCGATACCTTCAACGGCCTGATGATGATCCCGAACCTGATCGGTGTGGTTGCACTGAGTCCTCTGGTCGCAAAGATCACAAAGAACTATGTGGACCGCAAGATCTTGAATAAGGACGTGGAACCGATCCTTTCATACGATCCGGAGATCCAGAAAGCGGCAGAAAAAGAAGTAAAGGCAGGAAAAGACTGAGAAATAAAACAAGGTGTCAATGGGGACGGTTCTCGCTGACAACTCATCGAGTTGTCA
>JAZUFC010000207.1:0-7210 GCA_045640465.1 Lachnospiraceae bacterium
AGTGCTAAAAATTTCTTCATCTTTTTTCTTCCTTTCTTTTTTTATTATTTTACGGCACAAAACCGCAAGATAACCGGAATCATTCCTTGACGCCGCCGATGACGACACCCTCGATCAGCTTACCCTGAATAAACGGGAAAACGATCAGGATCGGGATGATCGCCGTGAAGGCGATCGCCATACGGACGCCGATCTTCGGCAGATTCAGTTCCGCCAGATCAATGCCCTCGGAAAAGCTTGACTTCTGAGAAAGCATGGTGATATTCTCCATAACTTTGTTCAGATAAACGGTGATCGTGTACATCTTCGGTGCACTGATATAATATTTGCCTGTGCTCCAGTCATTCCAGAATGCCATGCCTGAGAACAGTGCAATGGTAATGATGACCGGTTTTGAAAGCGGCACAAGAATACGCGCCCAGATCGTCAGCTCTTTGGCGCCGTCAATACGGGCCGCTTCCACGATGCCTTCCGGAATGCTGCTGTTATAGTAGTTTCTGACCAGCAGAACATTCATGGCCGACATCAGATGACCCGGCAGAATATACGCCCAGAGGCTGTCTTTGATATGGAAGACCTCTGTCCACATGATATAGCTCGCCGTCATACCGCCGTTAAACATCATGGTAAAGAAGAGGATAAACGCAAACACGGTCCTCGCCTTGAAATCCTTACGGTAAAGCGGATAAGCAAACAGTGACGTGATCGTCACGTTGATGACCGTACCGACTGCCGTGACAATGATCGTCAGAAGATACGCTCTTCCGATCGTTGCGCGCTTTGCCCAGAGATATTCGTAGGAAGCCAGATCGATCGTCTTCGGCCAGAAGCCGTAGCCCAGTCTTGAAAGCTCCTTCTCTTCCGTAATGGATGCACTGAACATCAGTACAAAGGGGATGATGCAGATCAGGGCCCAGAGGATCATGACGACCAGTGAGATGTTCCTGAATGTTCTGCTTTCCAGATGAGTTCTTTTCTTCATGACTGTCTCCTCCCTCAGAATAATGCGCCGTCAGGATTGACATGACGGACGACCCAGTTGGAGAACATGACCAGAATGAAGCCGAGGATCGCCTGGAACACGCTGGTTGCGGAAGACTTGGCAATATCATTCAGTTCCATCAGTGCACGGTACGAATAGGTATCGATCGTCTGCGTTGTGGAATAAATGGAGCCTGAGCTCATGGGCACCTGCAGGAACAGACCGAAGTCGGAGTTCATGATATGACCGACAGACATCAGAAGGCTCAGCGTCATAACGGACTTGATGAGCGGCAGTGTAATGTGGAAGATCTGCTGTGCCTTGGTTGCGCCGTCCAGACGGGCTGCTTCATACAGACCGGGATCGATACCGGCCATCGTCGCGATATAGATGATGGAGCTGTAGCCTGCATGCTGCCAGAAATGCACGAAGGTCAGGATAAAAGGCCAGTACTGCGCATTCTTATACCAGGAGATGCCCTCTTTCAGAATGTGATGGTTGATGAAGCCGTTCGTTCCAAGGAAGGCATAGACCAGATAGGAAACGATGACGATCGAGACCATGTTGGGGAAGCAGATGATCGCCTGGATCACTTTGGCGACCTTCAGCTTGCCGATCTCCGTCATCATCAGCGCGATAATGACCGCAATGACCATGCCCAGCAGAATGAACACGACATTGTAGAGAACGGTATTGCGGATCATGATAAACGCGTCTTTTGTTTTGAACAGGAAGACAAAGTTATCAAAGCCGCACCACGGGCTTCTCAAAATACCCTTGGAATAGTCGATCCTTCTGAATGCGATCGTAATTCCGTAAAGCGGGAAATAGTTGTTGATGATCAGGTAGATCATACCGGGTGCCAGCATCAGATAGAGCGGGACCTGCGATACGATACCGGATTTCTTTTTCTTTTTGGGTGTATTGTTATCCATCTGAGATTCTGATTGCCGCAGAAAACATCACTGCGGTTCACTGCTCCTCCCTTCCCTGTTTGCTTGGATCCTGTGTACCTGAAACTATCATATAAAATAAAAACGGTGAATTATTCTAATGTTGTATCTTGACTTATCAATGTTGTGCCCCGGCCTTATTCATCAGCCAGTCCGAGACGCACAAAGGCCTGATACAGTCCGTCCTGATCCACCGCCGGGCAGATATAGTCCGCCTCTTTTTTCAGCGCATCCATGCCGTTTTCCATACAGACCCCGTATCCTGCCGCACGAAGCATTTCAAGGTCGTTGTAACTGTCTCCGAAGGCGATCGTATCCTCGACCGGAACATTCAGTTCCTTCGCCACCCGAAGAAGCGCATCACCCTTCAGATTGGATGCGTTCAGGACTTCCGTACCTGTCCGTTCATCCGGATCTCCCGGTCTGATGTTCATCTGATAGGCGCTTCCGAGATGATCCCTGATCTCCTGAAGCAGGCTCCGTTTGCAGTGCATGATCATCATCTTGAAGATCGGTTCCCCGGTATAAGCGCTCATCGGTCTGATGTCAAGCTCCTTTTCCAGCTGTACACGCCATCTGAGCTGTTCACTGTTGTTCTTTTCGTCCTGTTCGCGCAGATAATCCTTGAAGCTTTCATCTGTGTAGGCGCAGATCCGGCTTTCGATCGTCTTGAAGCAGCCGCTGCCCTCCAGCTTTTCGAAAAGGTAATTCTTTACTTCTTCCGGAAGGGGCTCATTCTTGATCAGTTCCTCCCCGATCATAATAAACGCGCCGGAACCGCCGATATATCCGTCAAAACCGAACTTTAAAAGCGGCGACAGCATACCCGGATTGCGGCCGGAAGCCAGAAACACCTGATGCCCCTTTGCCTGTGCGCTTCTGATCGCCTTCAGTGCGGAATCCGGCGGCACATTTTTTCCGGGAACAGTCAGCGTTCCGTCAATATCCAGAAAGATCAGTTTTTTGTTCATAGTCCATTCCTTTCCTGTCAGAAAACATATCTGCTGCAGACTTATCCGTTAACCATATTAAAAAAAGCTTTTCACGAAAGATACAAAAGTTGTATCGTCTCATTATAAAGTTGTGCCTCCCGGGAGATCCGTATTGTTTTCGAAAGGGATTAAAGCTATAATAAACGCAGTATTCAGATAAAGGAGCAGCTGCAATGGGTGAACTTTGGGATGTATATGACGCGGACAGAAAAAAAACCGGCAGGACATGGGAACGCGGAAGCGGACGCATGATGCCGGGTGATTATCATCTGGTCATTCATATCTGTATTTTTAATTCAGAAGGGAAAATGCTGATCCAGAGACGTCAGCCGTGGAAGGAGACCTTCCCCGATATGTGGGATATCACACTCGGCGGAAGTGTTCTCGCCGGAGAGACCAGTGCACAGGGTGCTTCCCGCGAGCTTATGGAAGAGCTTGGATATAAGTATGATTTTACAGGAATGCTTCCGCAGATCTCTTTCAATTTCCCGGAAGCATTCGACGATTTCTATATTCTGAAAAAAGATATCGACCTCTCTATGCTGGTACTTCAGCCGGAAGAGGTGCAGGATGTCCGCTGGGCGGACGAAGATGAGATCCTTAATGCGATCGATAACGGCACTTTCATTCCGTTCTACAAAAACCTGATACGCCTGCTGTTTGAAAAAAAGGAAAGCTATTCCACACTGAGCCGGTTCAGATAATGATCCCCTGCAGATGGTCACATTCATGCTGGATGATCTGGGCAGTCCATCCGCTGTACCTGCCGTGCTGCTTTTTGAAGTTCCATCCGAAGATCCCTCCCCTTTACATATTGATCAGTTTCTCTATTGCCAGCGCGGCCCGGTAAAGCCGCATCTCGTCGCTTCCGTACAGGATCAGACAGCGGCGGACACCTGAACCGTTCAGCATACTTCCTGCAACCGTCACGGAAGGAAGACCGCAGAAATGCATGATATTCGTCGGACCGGTCATGATCACCGCATCGAAGCCTTCGATCTCCTGTCTGATCGCAGGGATCTTCTCTGCCCGCACCTTCATTGCTTCCAGATAAGGTTCACCGGAAAGGCCGCCGGGTGTTTCATCAAGCGCCGCTTTCAGAAGCGTATCGCCGTAGCGGAGCATCGTTTCCGGATTCTCCTCATAAAAAGACACGATCTCCCGAAGCGTCTTCCGGGAAGCATTCGATCCGCGCAGATAATCCTCCAGATGTTCCCGGAACTCCCATTTCATGATCACACTCTGATACGGTGTATAGGGCTGATCGATCTCTGCGGTCTTTGCGCCGGACTTTTTCATGGCCTCCAGCGCACTGTTCAGAAACGCTTTCTGTCCGTCCGATACGATGTCCGCATTTGCCGTATTCACTGCAATTTCCAGTTTTGAGGGATCTGCAGGGCATGTTTCCGGAAGCGGTGTATCACGCATGCCGCTGTACAGCTTCAGCGCATCCGAAAAACAGTTTGCAAGCGCACCGGCGCTGTCAAGCGTCCGTGCGATCGGAATGATGCCCTCTGAAGAAAGGGCTTTCGCAGGCGGCTTGAGACCGCAGATCCCGTTTTCCTGCGCACAGGCGATCACGGAAAAAGAAGTATCCGTTCCGACAGCTGCCGGAACGATCCCCGCCGATACCGCGACTGCGGAGCCGCTGGATGATCCGGACGGGCTGAGGGACGGATCGATCGCATGGATCACCTGACCGCCCCGCGAACTGTAGCCGCCGGGCATCCCCGCCGTCGTATAGTTCGCAAACTCCGTCATGTTCGTCTTTCCGAGGATCACAGCTCCGTTTCTCCGGAGATTCCGGATGACCGGTGCATCGTCTTCTGCAATATTATCGGCCAGCGCCAGACTTCCCGCCGTGGTATGGAAGCCTTTCACGTCGATATTGTCCTTCACAAGAACAGGTATACCGTACAGCGGAAGGTCTGCCGCATTTTTTTGTTCCGGCCCGTCAAGCTGCTTTACGGCAGTCGGGTCAAGCTCCGCAATACAGTTGAGCTTCTCTTTTCCGCCGGACAGCTCTGCGCGGCGGATGCATTCCGAAACACGCTCCCGTGCATCTTTTCCGCTGTTTTCGAATTCTCTGATCGTGTACTGATCCATCATTCTCCTTATTTCACATATCCGCTGATCACATAGTCGAGAACCAGCGAATGTCCGCCTGATACCAGTGCATAGTAATCGGCCAGGAACGAAGCGATCCGGGCACCGCCCGCATCATCCGCAAACAGTGTCTGCACAGCTTCTGCAGCGGAGGTACCGTAGGCAAGAAGCATCGCATAGCTTAAAAGAAGCGCCGCATCACAGTAACAGAAAGAAAACTCATACTGACCGTTTCCGTTCTGAATCACTTCATGAAGATCCGTATACAGTTCCAGACCGAGACCGGATTCGGAGCTGATGAGAGACCGGAAAAGCGTATAATCATTCTCTGCATCCGTTTCTGATCCGTATACCTTTTTCACTTCACGCATCAGATACAGAGAGTCTCTTCCCGCAAACCTTTCGGCAAACATCGCGTCATATTCCGCAAACTGCTCATCACTCAGGCAGGCGTAATCATCGCGGCCTTTGAGTTCTGCGACCTCTCCAAGCACATCTTCGGATCCTGCAACGCTGAAGGGAAGATCGGTTCCGTAACGCTTCACGTTTCCGTCCGTAAAGGGGAACATGCGTACAAAGAGATCGCCTGCGTCAAACAGATTGAACACAGTCCGGTAATCCGCCGCGTCGTCCGCTTCCGTAACGGGAAGCGAATTGAACGTATAGGTGAATGTTTCCGCATCGCTGTTCTTTTCACAGTATGCACCGAGAAGATTGGCGATCGCGCCGCCTCTGGAGTGTCCCGTCAGAAGGAGCCTGTCCGGAAGAGACGGGTCTCCGTTCTCCTCCATAAACGCCTCGATAAATTCGAGCGCTCTGTTCTTCGCAATATCCATGCTCTTGTAATGCTTCTGCTCCGTCCACTCGGGATGCTCACCGGTAAGCGCTTCATAAGAAGCGTCCGTTGTACCCGGGTCGAAGGCGCTTGCCCATTCGCCCGCGGAATAACAGCCGCGGACCGCTGCGGCATAGATATTGCAGTCCTCTGCCGGAAGATAGCCGAGGATCATCGTCACGCTGTCGTTCGTGTCAAATGCGTATTCCTTCAGCTTGAAGGATTCGATCTTCTGAACATTCTCAAAGCCGAGTGCGCTGAGGAAGTAAGCCGTATCGTACTCCGCATCACTTTCCGCGTACAGAACGCGGTTCTGACGCCCGGCGTCCAGATCCTTTGAACGGAAATAGGTATCCGCGCAGAGTACTGCCGAAAATGCTGCCAGATCCGGATTGTAGACGGTATTGTCGCCGGATGCAAGCCATGCAGGATCAAAAGAGATCTCTGTTTCGATCCGGTCACTTGAACTTCCGCCGAAGATCGAGCCTTCAACGATCACATTTTTTCTGATCAGTGTATCTGATATTTCCGCCTCTTCGTCATTCTCTCCGGAAGGCAGTATGTCTTCACCGGCTTTCCCATCCGGGAAGATCTCTTCCGCTGCACGTGAGGCTGCGGTCAGGATTGCTTCCAGATCCACGTTCTGCAGCAGCTCCTCTGCCTTTCCGGCCGGATCTGCAGCAAATTCATTCAGACCTTCACAGCCTGCCAGCGATACGGTCAGCATGACACAGACCATCAGTAACGATAGAATTCTTTTTTTCATATTCCTTCCTTTCCGCTTTCTTATGTGACAGGGTCTTCTATTCCCCTGCGGTGCTTCTCTTCAGATCAGATCCGTGTTCTTTTGTGAAAAGCTTTTGCCGATAACAGGATTGCTTTTCCCTTTCCGCTCAGTTATCATATTATCGGAGCAGTAACGGATCCCAGTTGATCTGATGTGTGTACATAATTCATAAGGAGCTTTTTATGGAATTTACAATGATCGAAACAGGAGTATTCTCCATTCTTCCTCCGCTGATCGCCATTACGCTCGCACTGATCACCAAGGAAGTCTATTCTTCGCTGTTTCTCGGAGTCCTTTCCGGCATGCTGATCTACAGCTTTGCGGCAGGTGAATCCCTCATTGCGGCAGTCGCCCACATCTTTGACATGATGTATTCAAAGATCTCCGCCAATGCCTATATGATCATCTTTCTGGCCCTTCTCTGGGCAGTGGTCGTGCTGGTGTCCAAGTCAGGCGGCAGTGAGGCCTACGGCAGATGGGCCGGAAAACGTCTGAAGAGCAAACGCGGCGCAAGCTTTGCCGCTTCGTTCCTCGGCATTCTGATCTTCATCGATG
>JAZUFC010000208.1:0-29199 GCA_045640465.1 Lachnospiraceae bacterium
AGGTCAGTATGGAAAAATATCTCTCCTACCCGGAAGGGTATAACAAACTGGTGCATGATATGCTTCCCTGGTATCTGCGCCCGGCAAAGAAAATGATGATGCGTCTTCTTCTGACGATCCTGAAAGACGGCTGACGCGAAAGGGGAAGACAGACAACATTATGATCATTATCGGAGAAAAGATAAACGGAGCGATCCCTGCCGTGGCGCAGGCGATCGCTGACAGAAACGATGCCGTGATCCGGAAGCGGGTGCGGAAGCAGGCGGAGGCCGGTGCGGCCTTTATCGACTGTGCGCCCGGTACGGATACCGCGCTGGAATATGAAGCCATGTGCTGGCTCATCGATATCATTCAGGAGGAAACGGATCTGCCCGTTGCGATCGACAGTCCGGATGCGGAGCTGATCGCACGGATCATCCGCGAAGGCAGACTGAAACGGCCCGGCATGGTCAATTCCGTCAATGAAGAAGGAACCAAATGCGAAACGATCTTCCCGCTGATCGCCGGAACGGACTGGCAGGTGATCGGTCTGACCTGCGGAAAAGACGGTATCCCGATGGATCCCCAAAAACGTGTGGAGATCGCAAAGCAGATCATTGACAAAGCGGTGCGCTTCGGCGTGGCGCTTCCGAATCTGCATATCGATCCCTGCGTGTTCGCACTTGCGACCGCACCGGATGCGCTGAAGGATTTTCTGTACTGCATCCGCGAGATCCATGCCTATGCGCCGGACGTCAAGGTGACGGGCGCGATCTCCAACATCAGCTTCAACATGCCCGCCCGGAAATATGTCAACATGGGCTGTATGACGGAGGCGATCGCCGCAGGACTGGATTCCGCGATCATGGATCCTGTTTCGGAGGATATGATGGGTGCGCTGTATGCGGCCTGTGCGCTTGCAGGTGATGATAAGGGCGGAAGAAAGTATAACCGTGCCTACCGGAAAGGACTTTTCGGTCAGAAGAAATAATGAAACTGCAATAAAAAGGCGCAGTGAAAAGATCGTTTGATCTTTTCGCTGCGTTCTTTTATGATGCCTTTTTTAGATCCGGACCGCATAGACACTGTCAACCGCCGTCACGAACAGAATATTTCTTTCCGGACCGCCGACGGTGACCGTTGTCGGACGTTTTTCAAGTGTGATCCGTTTCAGGAAGGTGCCATCCGTGTCATAGACCAGAATATCGCCTTCCGCAATATAGACGCGGCCGTTTTTTTCGTCGACGGCGGCGCTGTATTCACCGTGCTCGGCGAAAACGGCGGGATCTTCCAGAAGACCGTTCTCACGTACGGTAAACGAGACCGTGCGCTTATAGTATTCATCCACAAGGAAGACCTTCTTCCCGGGTACTGCGGCATAGACCGCATTGGAACGGATCAGATCATAGAATCCCGGAATGACTGTCTCGCCGTCCGGCGCAAGGAAGGCCTTTTCAGGCTCCCGGACAGCCGCTTTCAGGAAGGAATTGTCTTCTCTCCAGCGATTTGCCGGATGAAGCGCCTGCGAGACTTTTCCGACCGACGCGTAATCTGTCTCCGGAAGGACCGTCATGGTGTGCTCCGGATCGACGGGGTCGATCCTGTAGATCCGTTTCCATCTGGCATCCGCAAAATAGAAATTGCCCTTCGCATCCACGCAGGAGGCATCCGCAAATTCAAAGCCGGAAAACAGCTTTACGGGGCTGCCGGAAAGCCGTCACCGATCACGATATCCACATTGGAAAGCGCCGAATAGAACGTGCCGGGGTTGGCATCCCGGATGTCCTCCGGCTTAGTCACGGCTCTGTCCACGAACCATACGACGCTCTTTCCGCCGGTCTTATCCTCGGGATGCGGAACATCGTAGCCTTCCGAATGATCCTTCAGCCGTATGACGGGCCGTTTTTTTCCGATGCCGATCATGCGGATCGCCTTCGGAAAATAAAGGGTATCGCTCACCAGATATTCTCCCTCCGGCAGATAAATGATGCCGAAGTTATCCCGGAGTTTGAGCCCGTTCAGCGCTTTCTGAATATTCTCCGTATCATCATTGATACCGTCACCGAAAGCGGGATATTCTTCACTTTTCATAAAGACCGCATCGCGGTCCTCCGGTCTTAACGTATAGACCGATTCCGAATAGACCATCATATCTCCTCTGTCTGTTTTTTATGTCCGTGCTTCCCGTTCTTTTATCAGGACCGCTTATTCTTCTTATAGATCTCCAGATTCTTCTTCACCAGATAATCGATCGTATCCGGCGTCTTTTCCGCCTGCATGGCGATCTCATCGAAGAAGTTCATGCACTTTCTGCTGTCCGGGGTATAGGGCGTCCACTGTACCATGGGCGTACCGTCGGCATCGTTTCCGTTCGGGTCGCCGCATTTGATGAAGTTGGTCCAGTAATTGCACATATTTCTCGCAAGATCGAAGTGGTGGCCGTCGAAGGGTCTCCAGCATTTCATCAGGGTCTCAAACGAGAACCAGAGGTCGCTTGAATGGAAGGAGCCTGCATCATCACCGGGGATCTCGGGATCGAAATTGTAGAGGTAGACAGGTCTTCCCTGCTCATTGAAGATCTCGGCAAACTCTCTGGCTGCGGTCTCGTTGATGGGGACGCCTGCCGCCTTTTTCAAATCTGTTCCTTCCGCCGCCGCCTTTTTGCAAAGTGCGATGTATTCGTCTGCGTTTTCACCCATGGTCTTTTCCGCAAAGTCTGTCAGTGCCTGCTCCGAGCTGTCTGCCGGTCCCATGATGAATTCATCGCCTGTCCAGCCGAGAAGGAGCGGCATTTTGTGCATCTCATTGTTCACCAGATAGCCTTCGATCTCCTTTGACAGGAACTTATGATCCACCACGGAGGTGAAGGTGCCCTTCAGCGGGAGCGCCTTGTCGCGGATGTATTCAGCGGGAAGCGCACGGGCTTCTTCAAGCGTCTCCACACCGAGCACTTCTTTGAAGAACTTTTCGCCGACCTTTTCCGCTTCCTTCAGCTCCATATTATGAGCGAACATGGCCTTCGGAACTTCCGAAAGAAGGCTGCCGCCTGCGGATGACTGGACGATGGCCCGCTGAAAGAGACCTTCGGTCTGCTCGGAGCACATCTGCGAAAAGACGGAAACGCCGCCCGATGACTGGCCGCCGATGGTGATGTTCTTCGGATCGCCGCCGAAGTTTTCAATGTTCCGACCGACCCATTCGATCGCGGCCTTCTGATCGAGGAAGCCGAAGTTGCAGGGCGCGTCCGGCGCCTCCGCAGTGATCTCGGGATGAGCCAGGAAGCCGAAAACGTTCAGACGGTAGGCGATGGTGACGACGATGACGCCCCGGTGGGCCATGCGTTCTCCGTCAAATTCCATTTCGGTGCAGTTGCCTTCCTGAAGGCCGCCGCCGAAGATCCATACGAATACGGGAAGCTTTTCGTCTGCCTTTCTGGCAGGTGTCCAGATGTTCAGGCACAGACTGCCTTCTTCCGCCATGCGGATCTCCGGATCCACATTCCATTCCTTTGAGTAGAAAGCGTCCGGGTCCAGTCCGGGAACGGCCTGCATGGTGATGGGGCCGAATTCATAGCACTCGCGTACGCCTTCCCAGCTTTCTGCGGGCTGCGGGGCACGCCAGCGGTTTCTGCCGACCGGATCCGCGGCATAAGGAATGCCTTTGAAGACTGTGATTCTGGCGTCGGTGCCGGGGAAACCTTTGACCATTCCGCTTTCTGTACGGGTGATTCTGAGCATATTGACCTCCTTCGGTTCTTTATTATTTTTATCATTTATATCAAATATCCGCATGTTTTGCAATCGTGGCCTGTGCCCGGGCAGAGGCATGCATAGAGTGAAAATGCGCGTAAAGGAGAAAATTCTGCCGCAGAAAAAAGAAAACGTGTGAAAAGTATATAACTTTTACCGGGCTTTTCTGTCATCTATATCGTATGGAAAATATCGGACAGGTATGGTATAGTGTATTCGGATACATGTACCCTTATCAAAAGGAGAAATTCATGAAACTGAAAGATATTCTGAAAAACAGAAAACACGGCACGCACATTTTCGGCATGGGCATTCTGCTGGCTGCTCTGTGCGGACTCAGTGCAGTGCTGACCCCGGTTTTTAAGACAAAAGGAGAAGAGGAGACTTCTGAAAAGGAGGCTCTTGAGATCCTGAATTCATTTCCGAAGAACGGCGGGAAGGATGTCTTCCTGATGAGCGGGATTGAGCTCACCTTCAATTCGGAATCCGTAGATACGGGAGCTCTTTTATCGGCTGTAACGATCGAACCGGAAGTCCCGTTTTTTGTAACCTCCGGTGAGGACAGCCGGACGCTTGTCCTGTATCCGGAAAAAGAGATGGAGCCGGATACGCTGTATCATGTCACCGTAAAGAAAGGACTTTCGGACGAAGAAGGCAGAGTACTTCAGGAGGACTTAAGCTTTTCATTCTCTACAGGCAAGGAAGAGCTGCAGACCTACTATGAAGGGATCACACTGACCGGTGCGGGATCCGGTACCGCTGTCAATGCGCTGACAGACGAGATCCCGACTTTCTTTGCGGTCGTGAATCAGGAACTTGCGAAAGATTTTACCGGCGGAACGCCGCAGGCACAGGTCACTCTGTCACGTTTTGAGGATACCGCTTCGTACCGGAAAGCGCTTCTGTATACGGTAAATGAAAGATACAGAGGAAGAAACGGAAAGCCTTCCGATCCTTCCGAAGGCGAAGGAACCGTCCCGGTTACCGGATTTACGCTCACGGGCGAAAAGTACGAAGGTGATGATTTCTACTGGTGGGGCAGTTCGGAATATGTCTTCTCGCTGCCGGAACCGCTGGAAGAAGGCGCATATCTCGCACAGTTTGATTTCCTGTTCACAACGAAGCACGGCGACATCACCGTGACCCAGTATGCGTTGATCCAGTCCACCCCGCTTTCCGTATTCTGCATGAATACAGAAAACAGCATGCTCGCATGGATCCATGACGCTGAGACCTCCGAACCGCTTTCCGGCGCTTCCGTCCGTTATTACGGCAGCGATAAGCAGGAAAAGGCGGGCGTTACCGATGAAGAAGGCAAGATCTTCCTTGAAGGCGTGGAAAAGAAAAAGGAAACCGACAAGTCTCTGAAGGCGCTTCTGGAGTTATGCCCTTATAATTATAATGTGATCGAGGCGGAGAAGGACGGCCGCACCTTCATCGACGTGCTGTCAAACGACGTTCTTTACCTCGGCTATTTCAATAACTGGTACACAGATACCGGAAAGGAATATTACACATACATCTATACAGACCGTGCGATCTACAAGACGACGGATGAAGTCGCCTTCTTCGGTGTGATCCGTCCGCGCAAGACATCGGCACAGATCCCGGCGGAACTTACCGTGAAGCTGGAAAGCGGCTACTGGAGAGATGAGAGCGTCGCAGAGCTCACCGTAACGCCTGATGAAAAGGGCTTCTTTGCGGGAAAGATCTCCTTTGAAGATCAGAAGGATCTTTACTATGCGCGTCTTGTTGCGGTAAGCAAAGAGAAAGGCGAGATCGTTTCTTCGGCAGGCTTCTCCGTTCAGGATTTTGAAAAGCCTGTATATACGTATTCCGTCTCTCTTGACAAGCCGGTCTATGTGCTCGGAAAGGACAGAGACGAAGCAGCCGTCCTGAGTATCGACGTCAGTTATTTTGACGGAACGCCCGCGGGCTTCTATCAGATGCAGAAGGAATGGAACTACGGCGGCGTTCTGGTCGACGAAAACGAACTGACGGCGGATGAGAAGGGTCACATGGAGACCTCGGTCGCTTTCCAACCGGCTTCCTTTGAAGATACCTGGTATCCGCAGACGGCATCCGTATCCTACAGAAGCAAAGAAGCGGAGGATGAGATCCTGTATGTTTCCGAGGAGATCCCCGTGATCGCGCGTGACGTGATGCTTCTTGCGGAATATGACCGCGAAAATCAGGAATTCCTGTTCTCGACATACGATGTGAATACGGATAAGATCGAAAGCCGCGCGGATCTTTACAATACCGATAAGCTGAAGGGCGAAGCGCTTTCGCAGTCTGTCGAAGCACGGATCTACAGATGCTGGTACGAAAAGATCTCGGAAGGCATGGCCTACGATTATGTTTACAAGCGTACCTATGAAAAGTTCACCTATGAATATCATGAGGATCTTTATGATACCGTGACCGTGGAAACGGCGGACGGAGAAGGCAGACTTTCATACGAGGTTCCCGATGATGATGCAAGCTACTATGCCGAGATCTCGACAAAGGATCACGCTGACAGAAATGTGCGCACACGCGTTTATCTGAATCTTCGTGTGTTCAATTACGAATACTACAGAGAGGATACCTTCGCGCTTCGTCTGGAGAACGGAAAGACGGAAGAAGTCAGAGAAATGAACGGTTACTGCTGGCTCAGTTCCGAGAATACCTTCTCCGAGGCCGAACCGGCTGTTTTCACGCTGACAAAGAACGGCGAGGAATTTGAGATCCCCGAAGGCGGTTCACTTCTTTCCTACGCGATCGGCGATCAGGTCACAGAGATCAGTATCGGCACAGAAAACGGCAAGCAGGTGGCTTTCTCCGAAGACCTGCTTCCGAACTACATCGTATCCGGTGCATATTTCGACGGAAAGAACGCATGGCCGCTTTCCGTGACGGGTATGAGCTTTGATTATGAGACCAGAAAGCTTTCTCTTGCAGTCGAAAAAGATCAGGAGACATACGAACCCGGAACGGAAGCTTCCGTCCGCGTCACGGCACTTCGTCCTTCGGGAGAGCCGGTACCGGCAGGCACCGCGATCGTTCTGAGCGTTGTGGACGAAGCTGTCTTCGCACTTTCCGATCAGCAGATCATGGCACTGGAAGCGCTTTACCGGACGCACGGGATCGACTATAACAGCTATACATCCAAAAACAATACGAATATCGCCGAAAACAGCCGCAGCAAGAGCGACGAAATGGTCGAAGAGGCAGCCGAAGCCGACGGTGTGGCCGATAACGGCGTGGGCGGCACGGCAGAGCATATCCGGAGCGAATTCAAGGACAGCGCGTATTTTGAACTGGCATCTGCCGATGAGACCGGCAGCGCGGTGTTTGATTTTACCGTGCCCGACAATATGACCTCCTGGCGGCTGTCCGTCATTTCGGTGACCGAAGACGTGTATGCAGGCTCTCAGACGGAGGCACTTGTCTGCACGAAGCCTTACTATACCGTGCCTGTGCTGAACGATGTCATGATCGAGGGCGATACCTTCTCGATCGGCCTGCGTTCTGCGGGAACATCCGACAACACACAGCCCTGTCAGTATGAAGTCAGTATCCTTTCACCGGAATCCGGTGAGGTGCTTTACACGGCGGAGACATCCGCACCTTCCTTCCGCGAGATCGCTTATGCACAGATCGAAGGTCTGACGGCGGGAAGCTACAAGGTACTGATCCGCGGCACAAGCGGTGAATATACGGATCTTTCCGAGTATCCGTTTACCGTGCTGCTGTCCGGTCTGGAAGCCTATGCTTCAAGATCCGGTCTGCTCACGGACATTCTGGACATTCATCCCCTCCGCTATCCGGTGGAGCTGAGCATCTATGACAAAGAAGCTGCTTCCTATTATCAGGTGCTGACGTCGCTTCTTTTCAGCCGCGATATCCGTTCCGATGAACGGCTGGGCGAATATTATGCAATGAAGGTCCTTTCGGAAAACGGACAGCTTTACTGGAAGGAACGCCTGAAGGAGGCGGACATTTCCGACCTTCGCTATATCTTCCCGCTCTTTACATACGGGAAAGAAAATGCGGAGATCTCCGCACTTTCGTATCTGGCGGTTCCGGAGATCCTGGAGACGGGTCTGTTCTACGGCATCACGCCTGAGGACATCGGACAGAGTATGGAGAGCCCGTATGAAGGCAGCCCGTATGCGGCATATCTCATTCAGGCGATTCTGGAATATGCCGATCCCGAAGAGATCCTTTCGGTCCTTCAGGAAGAAGAAATCTCCTTCCGTGAACGTGTATATCTGGAAACAGCGCTTTATCTTTCCGGCAGAACGGAGGAAGCGGAGCGCTTCTATACGGAAGAGATCCTTCCGCATTATGAGACCGCAGAGGCAGTCTCCGGCGAAGTGATCGGTTTTGTCAATATCGATGAAAAGACGACTGTCCAGAATGATACGGCAGCGGCTCTGATCCTTTCGTCTCTTCTGAAAAAGGATGAGGCGGAAAGCATGGCGCTGTACCTGACATACAAGTCATCCGACAAAAACATCTATCCGATGGAGAAGATCCTGTATCTGAAGAGCTGCGAGCGGACAGGTGACGAGACCTGCACGGTCAGCTATTTCCTGAACGGCGAGACGCATACGGAAGAACTCGGTTCGTTCGGAAGACTCGGTCTGACACTTCAGAAGGCGGAACTGGAAGCACTGAATCTTCAGGTGATCTCCGGTGAACCGGAAGGCACTGTGTTCTACATCTGCGGCGCGGAAGAACTGACAGATGAGAGCGCAAAGAAGCTGGAAGTCTCCGTATCACTTGACAAGGATACCTATGCGGCCGGCGACGAGGCGGCGATCACGGTGACGCCGTCCATCGGCTCGCTGGATCCGTCCTTCGGTTCATCCACGATGCTTCTGGATGTCTATATTCCTTCAGGCATGCGTTTTGAACGTTATACGCCGGATACAAATGACTGGAGACACTGGTATCTGGAGAGCCGTGACGGACAGAGGCTCCGCTTCGTTCTGTATGACGCTTCGGAAGAACGCACCGGCGATTTCAGCCCGGTCACCTTCTATGCATCCTGCGTCACAACGGGTACATACGTTGTGGAGAAGGCATATTTAAGCAGTCTGTACTATGACACCTTCGGTCTTTCTGAACGTGCCGCGGTACGGATCGAATAAATCAGAGGATCTCAGGGTCATTTCCTCAGAAAGCCTGAAAACAGGATTTCTGAGGAATGACCCTGATTCAGTATAGTCGGTCAGGCCCGGAAACCGGTTCTGATCTGATACAATCTATTTTCAGGGAGGAAAAGAACATGAAGAAGCTCAGAGGCTTTGCAGCGATCCTGCTGTCCGTCCTTCTGATCGTTTCTGCATTTTCTGTGCCGGCAGCGGCAGCGGAAACGGTAAAAGACGGAATGAGAGGACATTTTTCAACAGAGATCACACTGAACGATCCGTACGAACCAATCACGACGGTTATCTGCAGCAACTGCCACAGCGGAGTGGATTTTTATGCGTTTACTCCGTATCTGGCAGCAGCCTGCACGATCGAGGAAATGCCGAACGGAGAAGACTACGGCTACTGGTATGAGAACTGTTGGAACTGCGGAACGCTCAACAAGCTGTTCAACATGGAGGATCCTGTCGGGCATAAATGGTATCAGTCAGACTTTGCGTATGCTACCTGTACCACAGAAGGCTGGTATGAGATCACCTGCTCTTTCTGCGGGGAAACGGAACATCATGTCACCGGTCCTGCATACGGTCATAAATGGGAGGTGCTGGATATCCTGTCTCCTACATGCCTGTCAAGCGGCTATAATGTATATATCTGTTCGGAATGTCATGAGACAAAGTCGGAGCGTACAGCAGATCCGACAGACCATATCTGGGGTGATGCCGACAGCTGGACGGTGACATTATTCCCAAGATGTGAGACTGAAGGCAAGGCCATAGCGACCTGTAAATCCTGCGGCGCAACGGATGAAAAAACGATCCCGGCACTGGGACACAACTGGGGGCCTCCGTCCACGATCACTGCGACCTGTACACAGCCGGGCGGCATTTACAACTACTGTCCGAGCTGCGGAAAGGAGACCTTCACCCAGACGGAGCCTGTCGCACCGCACACCTTTGTGAATGAGACCGTTGTGACGGCGCCCACCTGTTTATCAGGCGGCTGGAATCAGCATACCTGTTCCGTTTGCGGATATGTGGAAGGCTATCCGACGCCCGCCGGTGCGCATAACTGGGTGCAGACCCCGGTCGCGGCAGACTGTCTGAAGGCAGGCGGCATCTATTCCGAATGTTCGGTCTGTCATGCTTCCTCCTTTACGGAAACGGAACCTGCTAAGGGACACAGCTTCGGTGAGTGGAAGGCAAACGGGGCGGAGGAAGAGATCCGCACGTGTTCTGTTTGCGGTGCAAGTGAGACCCGGGCAGCGGAAAAAGCTGCAGATCCGGATGACGGAAAAACAGAGGCCGGAGCAGAAACAGAAGGCGAGACCGGAAATGAGACCGGCAGCGAGACCGGAAATGAGACCGGCAATGAAACGGAACCGTCCGGCAGTGAAGGCACCTCTTCACAGACACCGGCTACACAGGATGAAAGAAGCATCGGCATTGCCGCACTGCAGGCTCTTCTGATCCGGGATGAGCTTTTTGACGGCCCCATCGACGGCTTCTTCGGAAAAGAGACGCTTGATGCACTCCATGAACTGCAGGAAGAGGCAGAGCTTCCCGAAGAGGATGAACTGACGGACGAAACGCTTCTGTATCTGGCATCAGAACTCGGAAAAGAAGAAAATACCGAATATCTTCTGGACATTCTGGGTGTCCGCAAGATCAATCTGACAGACCGGACAGAGGTCCTTCTTTCCATGGAGGAGGATGCTGAGGTCATGAGCGTTCTGAAGGCCGGAAAGCGTTTCTTTGCGCTTCCGGCTTCGGATGAAGATTATCTGATGATCTGTTACAAGGATCAGTTCTGTTATATCGCAGCCGATATGACCGATTTCGAGGAAGTCGAAGAGATCGCACTGCTCCCCACCGACCGCGTCATTTTAGAAGATGAAGACGGAAATGCATATCCGTGGTTCTGTGACGGAAACGATCTGACGGCCGAAGTGCTGGAAAAAGAGGACGGCAGGGCATATATCCGCACCGCGTTCGGGGAAGGCTATGTGGACGAACTGCTTCTTCAGAAGCCTGAATATCACATCATTACGCTGGAAACAGAGGATGAAGAGGAAACGATCCTCACCGATGCAAACGGCAGACTTCCTTATCTGCCCGTTCCGGAAGCGGAAGATGAAGACTTTGAATTTGTCTGCTGGGCAGATGAAGAGGATCAGGAAGTGACAGAGAACACCGTATTTACGGAGGATGCAGTCCTTACGGCGGTGTTTGAGGAGATCTCCGAAGAGGAGGAAGACGCGGAAGAAGACGAAGCGGAACCGGCTGAGGAAGATACGGAGGAAGCGGCGGAAGATCCCGCACTTGCGGTCACCCTCCCGGCAGAGATCCTTACCTGGGGCTGGGCTTACGACGGGCCTACCGTCAGAAGCGGGCTTGCCTTTGAATACGACGAGGGAGACGAAGTCGAAATTCTTGCCATGACCGCAGGCTTCTGTCTGGCGGAACTTGACGGAGAGAGAGGTTATATCAGAACAGAGGATCTGGAATGCTGGCTGGACGGAAACGGCATTGTCGTTTTATGTCCTTTCTGCGGAAACGTACCCGACCAGATCTTTGAACTTCGAAACGACGGAACATCCGGCCTGCTTCCGGAAGCGGAAAAGAAAGACGCAGAGTTTACGGGCTGGTTTACCGATCCTTATCCGGAAGCGGAAAAGGCAGGTCAGAGCACCGTATTCGATTACGGCGTCTATGTACTGTATGCAGGTTATGAACCTGCACCGGAGCAGTATGTTTCTGCGGAAGAGCTGACGGTTTACGATGAGGAGCTTCAGGAGACCGGAACGATCGAAGCCGGTGAGATCTTTGAAGTGATCCTTGAAAAGGAAATTGAAAAAGAAGCGGAAGAAGACACGGATGCGGAGCCGGAAACAGTGAATGTGATGCTGGTCCGCACGGCAGAGATCACAGGTTATATCATTCCCGGGGAATTTCAGGAAGTTCTGACGGAAGATCCTGCCGAATACTGACACATTGACCGGGAAAAGGGACAGGTTTGTTTATGGTTACGATTCAGGATATAGCAAAACAGTGCGGCATCTCTTCCACAACCGTATCGATGGTACTGAACAACAAGGGGGACAAATACCACATTTCGGCAGCCACGCAGGAGAAGATCCGCGAGACCGCTTCAAAACTCGGTTATGTTCCGAACATCAATGCGAGAAGGCTCGTCAACCGGGAGGAGAGCACGTATCTGGAGATCGGCGTCCTGTGGTCGAAGACGCAGCGTCCCTTTTTCCTTTATGCGCTTCTTGATGTGCTGGATGAACTGCGGAAGCAGGGAAAGATCCGTGACATGCAGATCATCATCTATCCTTACGACAGCGGTGATCTGCAGGCCATGGACGCATTCCTTCTGAAAGGGCATTTCCACGGCCTTCTTACGTACATCCCCGAGAAAGAGGATCTGGATCATTTCAGCAGTCTGGATTACGGCTGCCCGGTCGTGAATGTGTTTGCTGAAATGAAAAATCACAGCTCCGTGAGCGTCTGCTCCGAAGCGGACGGCAGACTGGCCTGTGAGATCTTTGAAAGAAACAGCGTGAAAAACGCTGCGATCCTAGAAGACCGTGAGTATTCCCCGTTTTACAAGGACAGAAAAAAAGGCTTCATGGAACGTGCCGCAGAGCTCGGCATGAACTGTACCGTCTATGAGACCGGACACTTCGGAGATCCGGATCTTCTGCCGCTTCAGAAAGCGGTGGAGCAGCTGATCTCACGCCTGAAAACAAAAGGAAAGCTTCCGGAAGCTTTCTTTACCCAGAATCACAGCATTGCGAGAGAATGTCTGGATGCGCTGGAAAAGGAAGGCGTGCGGGTACCGGAGGAGGTAAAGATCGTGGGCTTCGGCAATCACGAAGCCGATCTGGTCGGTGAGCGCCGCATCACGCTGATCAACTATCCGATCTACGAGGTCTGTACAAAGGCAGTCGTTCTTCTGAACGGTCTGATCCTCGGTGAGGAGAGGGGACAGAAGGTCGTTCTGGAATCTTCGGCAAGCTTTTCGGAGACCTGTCCGGAAGTCAAATGAATGGTTCTTAAGCCGCAGCCGGTGTTATTCCGGCTGCGGTATTTTAAAAACGAAAAGTTTTTGTGAAAATAAACAAAAAAATGTTTACAAACAAAGCTAATAATGGTATTTTTTAGTCGTAAGTTTCAGGCATGCTTTACTAAAACGATTTAGTAAAGACTAAAAGGAGGAAAAAATGAAGAAGTTAACGAAATTATTCGCACTGCTTCTCGCTCTGATCATGGTATTCTCTTTAGTGGCCTGCACGGATGGAACAACTCCCTCCGGCAATGAACCGGCAGCTGAAGACAACACCGAGGGCGAAAAGGACACCGAGCCTGCAGAAGAGCAGGGTAACGAAGACACAGAAGCTGATTCCAAGTACGGCGGAACCTTAAAGATGGCTATGCTTGTTGAGAACAGCCAGGTAGGTATGCCCATCACTTCCGGTACCGACCAGAACGTAGTTGCAGGCGCAGCTTACGAAAGACTCGGCCAGTACACCGCAGAAGGCACGATCGAAGGCTTCCTTGCAAAGGAAATCATCACCGATCCCGAAAACCTGACCATCACTCTTGAACTTCAGGAAGGCATCCTTTTCCATGACGGAACTCCCTTCAACGCACAGGCTGTTGTTGATGTATGGGATATCCTGAAGACTGAAGTCGGCAGAGAATCCAACTTCGCAAACGTTGTCAGCTACGAAGCTGCAGGCGAATACGAAGTGGTTATCAAGCTCATTGAGTGGCGTGCGGATGCAGTTGAAACTCTCTGCATCACCTGCGGCCAGATGTTCTCTCCCTCCAACTACAAGGCAGTCGGCGGTCTTGAAGGCGCTTACACCAGCATCTGCGGTACCGGCCCCTTCGTCCAGGACGAATTTGTAATCGGCGAGAAGATCACCTTCAAGAAGAATGAAAACTACTGGCAGGAAGGCCTTCCGTATCTGGATGGCGTTGAAGTTTATGTATCTACCGACCAGACAGCAGCAGTCAACATGCTGAAGACCGGCGATATCAACATGGTCATCTATCCTTCTCTTGAGAACTATGAAAACCTGATCGATGCAGGCTTCACCCGTTACGGCGTTGATAACTGCAACTTCATGGCAGGTCTTCTGGGCATGTTCTTCGCTTCCGGCAAGGAAGGCGAAGCTGTCAGCGATCTCAAGGTTCGTCAGGCTATCTGCCACGCGATCGACAGAGAAGCTCTGAACGAAGCATTCTGTGACGGTATCGGCGTTGTTACCAACCAGCTCGCTGTTCCCGGCGCAAGAGAATACAATGACGAAGTTGTCGGTTATGATTACGATCCCGAAGCTGCAAAGGCCCTTCTTGCAGAAGCAGGCTATGCTGACGGTGAATGCGAAGTCACTCTGACATACCGTCCCG
The DNA here is from genome assembly GCA_045640465.1 of Lachnospiraceae bacterium. Classification (GTDB taxonomy): domain Bacteria; phylum Bacillota; class Clostridia; order Lachnospirales; family Lachnospiraceae; genus UBA1267. The sequence continues at coordinate 14,294 of JAZUFC010000208.1, forward strand.
CAGATGAGGATATCTGGGTAGCAATTCAGGCTATGCTTGAAGAAGTAGGCATCAAGGTCAACCTTGATCCTTACGATGCGATCGGCGACAGAATCGTTGTCGGCGGCGCTGCTCCGTACACCTCCTGCTCATGGTGGAGTGCACCCACATACGCAACCGCATGGTTCCGTTATTTCTCTGCTAATCCGACGACCATGGTCGGCGATGCGATCGATCTCAAGGAAGCAGGCATTATCGACTGCTACAACAACTGCATGACCGCTCCCGATGATGCAACTCAGAAGGAATATCTGAACGAGCTTGCAAAACTCTGTGTTGATGAGTACTGCCTGTACTGCCCGTTCTACTGCTCACTGAGCTACTATGTAGGTGATGACACTGTTATGGATTCCGAATTCGGTATCAAGGCAAATACCCAGTGGACACCTGCAACCACATGGCTTCAGAAATAATCGAAACTGAAGAAACGGGTCTGTGACCCGGATCTGAAATGACACGGCGGGTCCGCAGAAGCTACGGGCCCGCCCGTTTTCAAACTGGGGGTAAAATATTCTCGGCCCTAAATAACGGGTGAAAAAGGAGACAGATTTATGGGCAGGTTTCTATTGAAACGGCTGTTTCAGACTCTCATCATTCTGATCATCATTTCGATCATGGCATTTTCGCTGATGCATATCATTCCGGGTGATCCGGTCTATTCCATGCTCGGTACGGATATCACGAAGGAATACCATGATCAGGTCTATTCGGAGATGGGACTTGACAAGCCGCTGGCGGTACAGTATTTCAGCTGGATCGGGAATTTTGTTCAGGGTAAGATGGGATATTCCTATCATTACAAGATGGATGTCAAAGACATCGTGAAAAAGCGTCTGCCGACCACGCTGATCCTGGGTCTCGTATCGTCTGTATTCAGCGTGATCCTGGGTATTCTGTTCGGTATCATTACCGCTGTGAAACGGGGAAAAGCGATTGACAGCATTCTGACTGTGCTTGCGAATATCGGTATCGCAATGCCGATCTTCTGGCTGGCAGTCCTGCTCATCTTTATTTTCTCATTGAAATTGAAAGTTCTGCCCTCCTGGGGCTTTACGATGCCGTGGGAGGACTTCGGGAAGAGTGTGAAGCAGATGATCATGCCGGTCATCTGTATGAGTGTGGGCAGCGTTGCAAGCTACACCCGTCAGACCCGTTCCAGTATGCTTGAGGTCATCGGTCAGGATTATATCCGTACCGCAAGATCCAAGGGCCTTACCGAAAACCGTGTGATCATGGGACATGCAGTCAAGAATGCCATGATCCCGATCCTGACGCTGATCGGTATGACGATCCGTAACTGTATCGGCGGTTCGTCGATCATCGAGACCGTCTTCAACATTGTCGGTATGGGTTCTATTATGGTCGATGCACTGACTAACCGTGACTATATCACCCTGCAGTCCGGCATTATCTTCCTGTCACTGATCACCTGCGTGTGCAATCTGCTGGTCGATATTGCCTATGCGTATGCGGATCCCCGGATCCGTCTGGAATAAGGAGGTGCGGTATGAAAAATGCGAAAAGATTTTTCAAGGCCCTTTTTGCCAGAAAAATAGTGATCGTTGCGCTTCTGGTGGTACTTTTCTTTGCCCTCTGTGCAGTGGCATCGCCGCTGATCGCAACACATGATCCTTATGAACAGAATCTGAGAGAAAAGCTGAAGCCCCCGTCGAAAGAACACATTCTCGGAACGGATCAGCTCGGCCGTGACGTATACAGCCGTATCGTTTACGGTTCGCGCGTGGCGTTTGTCGTCGGTATTCTTGCAGTTGCGATCTCCGCGGTCATCGGATCGCTCATCGGTCTTGTGGCAGGCTACTTCGGCGGATGGGTGGACAATGTGCTGATGCGTATCGTGGAGGCCATGATGGCCATTCCGCCGATCGTTCTTGCGCTTGCGCTGGTTGCGATCTTCGGCAGAAAGATCTCCATGCTGACGATCGTCCTCGGTATCTCGAATGTACCGGGCTTTGCCAGAATGATGCGCGGTCAGGTACTGACCGTCCGTGATCTGGACTATGTATCCGCCAGCCGTATCCGCGGCAACAGCAACATGAAGACCATGCTGAAGCATATCCTTCCGAACTGCCTTTCTCCGCTGATCATCGTCATGACGCAGAGCATCGGCGGAACGATCCTTGCAGAGGCAGGCTTAAGCTTCCTCGGTGCAGGTATCATGCCTCCGACCGCGTCCTGGGGCGCAATGGTCAATGACGGCTATACAAAGCTTGAGAAGGCTCCGGTCTTTGCACTGGCACCCGGCTGTGCCGTGATCCTTCTGGTTCTGGCACTGAACATTTTAGGCGACGGTATCCGCGATGCGCTGGATCCGCGTTTAAGAAGCGCACAGTAAGGAGGGAGCTATGGAAAAACAGCATCTTTTGGATGTCCGGCATCTGCAGACCGTGTTCCACATGACGGACGGTCTGGTCAAAGCCGTTGACAATGCGACCTTCCATGTGGATGAAGGCGAAATTATCGGTATCGTAGGTGAATCGGGAAGCGGAAAATCCGTTACCATGATGAGTATTCTGAAGCTGATCGCCATGCCTCCGGGAGAGATCGTCGGCGGCGAAGCATTCTTTGAAGGCGAGGATATTCTGAAATATTCCCCGAAGAGCCCCGAGATCCGCAAGATCCGCGGCGGCGGTATCTCCATGATCTTTCAGGAGCCCATGACCTCTCTGAATCCGGTCCTGACCATCGGCCAGCAGATCGAAGAGAGCATCATGCTCCATCTGAATCTCGACAAGGCGGCAGCCAAGGCGCGCACGATCGAGCTTCTGAATCAGGTCGGTATTCCGGATGCGGAAAGCCGCGTGGACTATTATCCCACACAGTTTTCCGGCGGTATGCGGCAGCGTGTCATGATCGCCATGGCCATGTCCTGCAACCCGAAGATCCTGATCGCCGATGAGGCGACAACAGCGCTGGATGTGACCACGCAGGAACAGATCCTGGAACTTCTTCGCGATATCGTCAAGAAGACGAATACCGCGCTGATCATCATCACGCACAACTTAAGCATCATTGCCCGCTATGCAGAGCGGATCTACGTCATGTATGCAGGCAATATCGTAGAAAAAGGCACCAGCGAGGAGCTGTTCGTGACGCCTTCCCATCCGTATACGATGGGACTTCTGAAGGCGGTCCCGCGTCTGGACAGTGATAAGTCCAGAAGGCTTGTCTCCATCGACGGTACGCCTCCGAACCCCGCACTCAAGACCGGAAGATGTCCGTTCTTTGAGCGCTGTCCGTATCATGAAGACGTCTGTGACGTGAAGGAGATCCCGGAGTACATCGTTTATTCCGATACACATGAAGCAGCCTGCCGTTTCAGAAGAGAAGAGCTTCTTCAGAAAACGGAAGAGGCGCCGAAAGAGGTCTCACGGAAAGTGATCGGCAGCGAACCGGTGCTGGAGCTCAAAAATCTGAGCAAATACTATCCGGTCACCAAGGGCATCGCACGGAAGAAGATCGGCGATGTCAAGGCTTTGGATGAAGTCAATCTGACGATCTATCAGGGCGAAACGCTCGGCCTTGTCGGCGAGTCCGGCTGCGGCAAGACAACGCTTGCAAAGACGGTCCTCCGTCTGCAGGACTCCACGAGCGGTGAGCTTCTGTTCATGGGAAATAACATTACCAATGTGCCTGAGCGCAAGCTGAAGGACGTCAGAGGAAATGTGCAGTTCATCTTCCAGGATCCGTTCGGTTCACTGGATCCCAGACAGAGCGCCGGCGGTGTGGTCGCGGAAGCGATCAAAGCGCACAAAAAGGTCTCTTCAAAGGAAGAACTGAACAACAGGATCAACGAACTGTTTGAAGCCGTCGGCCTCGATCCGGCATTGAGGGACCGTGCACCGCACGAATTCTCCGGCGGACAGCGTCAGCGTCTGTGCATCGCAGCCGCGCTGGCATCCGATCCCAAATTCATCATCTGTGACGAGCCGATCTCCGCACTGGACGTTTCCATTCAGGCACAGATCATCAACCTGCTGATCGACCTGCAGGCAAAGCGCGGACTGACCTATCTGTTCATTGCGCATGATCTGTCTGTCGTCCGTCACATCAGTGACCGTATTGCGGTCATGTATCTGGGCCGTGTCGTGGAGATCTCTCCGTGGGACAGCCTGTATGAGAATCCGATGCACCCGTATACGAAGGCGCTTCTGTCCGCGATCCCGATTCCGGATCCCGTCGTTGAGAAGCAGCGTGTACGTACCCGTATCGAAGGCGAGGTGCCGAGTCTGGTGAACCGCCCCTCAGGCTGTGTTTTCCATCCCCGCTGCCCGTATGCGACGGAACAGTGCAGAAACGAAGTGCCGGTACTGAAGGATTACGGCGGACACATGGCTGCCTGCTTCCGGATCGGCGAGATGTAACTATTCTGAGCCCGGCTGCATTCATGCAGGTTCATGCTTGAATGAATACCTGCATGAATCAATCGGGTGATGCAACCACATGAGTAAACAGGAGCGCACAGCACTCCGGATACGAAGCAGACGGTTTACGAATGCGGTTCTGAATAGTTACGGATGATGAATAGAAAGGAGATCAAACATGCCGTTACAGGATGTCGGAAACGGTGTTTCCGTATGGTACGAAGACTGGGGCGAAGGCGATAAATTCGTGATCACCTCCAAAAATTATATCGATTACAATGCTTCCTACGCCAGAGAACTGACAAAGCTCGGTTATCATGTGATCTCGATCACGCTCCGCGGTTACGGAAAGTCCACCAGAGTACCGCAGACAGATGATATCGCGGCCAACTGGGTCCCGGATATTCTGAAGGTCGCGGATGCTGTCGGCGCAAAGCAGTTTGTTTATACAGGCATTTCTCACGGCTCCGGCCCCGGCTGGGAGCTGATCAAGGATCATCCGGATCGCATCCTTGCCTATGCGGGCGTTGTATGCGGACCGAAGCTCATCGGCGCACCCTCCAGCTTCTCCTGGAGAAAACGCGCGAGCGAGACGGTTATGACGGAAGAACAGTACAGGGAACGCTGTGAGGGCGCAAGACAGAATGCACTCGTGGAGCTGAGACCGTACCAGTCCGAGTACTGGCAGGAGCAGATCCGCCTTTACGGAGACGAGGAATTCCAGCGCAACTGGGAAGCGGATCCGCAGGAACGCGCGCTTCACTTCGGCAGAAGCGACAAGGTCCTCGGTTTTGATTCCGAGGAGAAACTGATCGAATGGATGAAGACCATCAAGACGCCCTGCATCATCTTCGGCGGTATGCAGGATCCCATCGTGGTTCCGGAAAGCATGTTCAGAAGCGTGCGCTATGTGCCGCACTGCAAACTGGTCATGTTCCAGGATTCCGATCACGGCGTGGCATTCAGCCACGGCGAGGATCTGGTGCGTGAGATCGATGCGTTCCTGAAGGAGCGCCGTGTCTTTGACTGACAGAACAACAGAACAGATAAATAAGGAGCAAAAATGGCTACTCTTCAAATGAATTTCTTATCCATACGTCTGGGTATGCAGACCAATGTGTCCGTATTCATTCCCAGCGCGGTTCCCGGACGTGAGAATCCGGGCAGAGATTATGCGGCATTATATCCGGAAGGAAAAAAATACAGAACGCTCTGGCTGCTGCCTACCGAATACGGTGATGATTCCGAAGTCATGAATTATTCGGCTGTACTCAGATTCGCCCAGAAGTATCAGTTCGCAGTGGTATTCCCCTGCGCTTACGAGAAGCTGTATTCCAACGACCCGCACGGTCAGAGATATTCTGACTACATCTCCGAGGAACTGTTTGCGGTCTGTACCAGCTGCTTCCCTCTTTCCGTTGATAAAAAGGATCATTTCATCGGAGGCTTCTCTTTCGGTGCATACGGCGCAATGAAGTGTGCGCTCCATGATCCCGAAAACTATGCCGGCGTTCTGATGTTCGGCGGTGCATACGAAAAGGATCTGAAGAACGGTTATCTGGAAGATATGAGAAAAGAGATGGCATTGAACGGTGCTGTTCCGCAGCAGCCGCTGGATGATGCAGTCGAAACGGATACCGAGCTGATCCTGCCCGAAGGCATTGAGCTTCCGAAGGTATTCCTGGCAAATGCGCTTCAGGCTCCTCTGTCTGCTTATGTAAAGAGAGCGGAAGAGAATCTGAAGAAGGACGGCTTCTCTGTCTGCGTTTACGAAAAAGACGCGGAAGATGACTGGGATTTCAGAGACGAGGCCATGAAAGAAGCATTTGCGTGGCTTAAAGAGAATTAAGGAGGTGTAACAGATGGCAGTTCTTCGTGTAAATATGTTCTCCAATGCCATGGGCATGTCTACCAGTGTTACGATCGTCCTTCCGAGCTTTGATCAGGAGACCGATTTCGGAAAGTCCTTCAGAACCGTATATCCGCTTGAGAAGAAATACCCCGTTCTGTGGCTGCTGCACGGCGGCAGCGGCGATGATGCCGATTACCTGAACTGGACCAATGTGGCCCGTTTTTCCGTACAGTATGACTGTGCGGTGATCTGCCCCAGCAACTACAATACCGCCTACAACGATTATCCGCGCGGCGGCAAATACTATGAATTTATCACAAAAGAGCTTCGCGCCTTCTGTGTGGCGAATTTCCCCATCTCCGACAGGAGAGAGGACAATTTCATCGGCGGTCTGTCCATGGGCAGCGGCGGTGCAATGAAGATCGCCGTCACCGAGTGCGAGCGCTATTCCCACGCGCTGATCATGTCCGGCGGTATCGGACCGAAGAATCAGCTGGGCGCCGGCCATTCCGCATTCAGAGACAGACTGATCGCGATCGACTGGCCGATGCCGAAGCAGCCGAAGGATGTGATCAGAGACGATATCGAAGCCCTGCTCCGTCAGGATGTTGCGGACGGCCGTCCCGTTCCGAAGTTCATCATGGCCTGCGGTGACGCTGACAACATCGCATGGGAGGCTCATGTGAACGGTGTGAAGATCATGCAGGAGCTTGGTCTGGATCCGATCGATTTCTGGCTTCCCGATTACCGTCATGAGTGGGATTTCTGGGAGATCTGCATGCGCAAGGCATTCTCTGAATGGCTTCCGCTGAAGAGAAAGGAAGCTTCCGACATCTCTGACGTCTGGACAGCTCCGGTACCCGGAAAAGAGTAAGCATCTCTGATCATATTGAAAGAGGACCGCCGCAGCACAGGAGCGTTTTCCTGTACCGCGGCGGTTTTGTTGTGAAACCTTTCTGTGAAAACTCGAGTTATAGGACAAAACGGAGTTATAGGACAAAATGTGTTGATGAAAATCGCCGCACCCCGCATAAATACTGGGGTTGCGGCGATTTAATCTTTTTCAGAAGAACTTTGAGGGTGGACAAATCGTGTTGATAAAAATGTCTGTATCCCTTGTGAAATAAGGGAAAAATGCAGTTTAATCTTCCATGAATCACGATGAGGAGCCCTTCAAGGATGTATAAACAAAGGAAGCGGAGGACTTATGCGGATACACTCCGGTCTTCTTCGTCTTTTGCCTTGAACAGTACGCTTCTTCTGTAGAAGATGAGCATCAGCAGCGTGCACATCAGCCAGCCGCTCGGATAAGCCAGCGCGACGCCGTAGGTATAGGCAGGCGTTCCGGCAAAGAGGAGCTTGTTGCAGAACAGGAAGAGCTGACGGAAGGCAACGAAGGAGGAAAGCATCACGACGGTCGGAATGAGTGTCTGACCGATACCGCGAAGTGCGCCTGCGTAGATCTGGTTGACACAGTTGCAGACATAGAACGGCGTGATGATCCGGATGAACCGTACAGCGTAGAAGATGACGTCTTCATCGTCCGTAAAAATATGCATGAGGACCGGCGCGAAGATCATGACGATGATGCCGAGAGAGACTGTGACGATCTCGGAAAGGCCCAGAGAGACGTTGGCACCGTGTCTTGCGCGCTTCATCTTTTTTGCACCGTAGTTCTGACCGACGAAGGTGGAGGAAGCCAGGGCGATGGACTGCATGGGCACGAGAACGAAGGCATCCAGCTTTCCGTAGGTGGTCCAGCCTGCCATGCAGACGGAGCCTAAAATGTTGATATAGGACTGTACGAACACGTTGGAGAAGGATGTGACTGCCTGCTGCACGGAGGTGGGAAGACCGATCGACAGGATGTTTTTCATCTCTTCCTTATAGATCTTCAGCCTGTTCCAGCAGATCCGGTACGCCGCATCCGTGCGGGTCAGAACGAACAGGATCAGGATCGCGGAAACGATCTGCGAGATGATCGTTGCGTATGCAACGCCCGCAACGCCCATGTGGAAAGCAACCACGAACAGAAGGTCCAGCACGATATTCAGGAAGGAGCTCAGGATCAGGAAATACAGCGGCCGTTTGGAATCACCGACGGCACGCATGACGCCTGAACCCATGTTGTAGAACAGAAGACCGCAGATGCCGCCGTAGTAGATGGTCAGATACTCTTTGGAAGAGGAAAAGACGTCATCCGGCGTAGACATCAGACGGAGCATGGGATTGATCAGGAGTATGCCCGCACCTGTGATAAAGAGCGACATCAGGAAGGTCACGCAGATCGTGGTCTGGACAGCGTCGCTTAAACGCTTGTCATTATGCGCGCCGTAATGCTGAGAGATCAGGACCGTCGCACCGCCGGAAAGACCGGTGGAAAGTGCGACAAGCATGTTGATGATGCTGCCGACGCTGCCGACGGCGGCCAGCGCCTCCTTGCCGACATAACGGCCGACAACGATGGTATCCACCGTGTTGTAGAACTGCTGAAAGATCATGCCGATCATGGTCGGAACGGCAAAGGAAAGGATCTGCTTCCATGCCGTGCCCTGCGTCATGTCCGCATCGTGTTTTCTGGTAGAAAAATTCATGATAATGCCTTCTTTTTTATGTATGAATGAATTGTCGGTTTACGGCAGGATCATTTTCGGGGTGTTCATCGGTGAAGCGGTTCCTTCGGTATAATGAAGTCCCGCTCGGGTCAGTTCCTGCAGAAAGGCTCTGTAATACACGTCCGATGAAAAGCCCTGAAGAAAAGATATGTAAAAGCAGCCGTTCACAGCCGAGACCTCTATGAACAGAGTCTCGAAGGTGGAGCCGTCCGTGAGGTTATAGATCGATTCAATGCAGGGGGTCAGACAGCCGAGATCCTGTTTGCCGACGTAGCTGATGGAAAAAGTATTGCTGACGGAATCCTTAAGAGCAAGCTCACCCATGATCCGCTTTTTCTCTTCAATATCCGGGATCATTAACAGCTTTTCCATGCGCTCCTTCATATTGCGCGCATAATAAAGCACGTTTTCCTCCTGACTCTGCAGAGTTACCATTCCGCGGGAACAGGTGCAGAGCTTTTTGATCTCCCAGCCGTGTGTCTTTTCCGGATATCTGAGCTTCAGTGCGCTGCAGAGCATCCGGTAGCTGTGTCTGTTGCCGAGCCCCGGTCTCAGATTGAAGGAGACCGCGCTGACGATATCCTTCTTTTCCTCCGGATGCAGGGTATGGATCGCTTTAACCATCAGTGAGGAAAGAAGCGCGCAGGGACTTCCGTCGTGATCATGGCTGAAATTCATGAGTTCCGCTTCGCCGAGACTGAACCGGTATACCGTCGGCACGCTGTCGTTTACCAGTCCGCCGTCTTTCAGCCGGAAATAATCTGCCTCGCTGCATTCATACAGAGGAGCGGCCGAAGCCATTTTCTCCTCAGGAAAAGGATTGCCCGGTTCATCTTCATATAAAGGCTCGCCGGCAAGACGGATCCCTTTCGGGTCCAGCTCCGAATTCAGAGCCTCGCAAAGATAGTAATAGAGGACAGTCTTGATAAACGGGAAGAGACCGCAGCCGTCGGCGATCACGTGAGACATATAGAAGCAGATCAGCTCCTTTTCATAGGAGATGGCTGCGAGATGTCCCCTCACTTCGCTGCCGCCGAGGGGATAGACCTGAGGGCCCGGATAGACGGGAAGGGGTTCTGGATTCGGTACGGCAATGAGTTCACCGTCCCTTTTTTCCACCTTGACCGAAAAATACGGGTAGCGCCGGATCGCCAGATCTGCGGCACGGGCGAGGATGTCCCCGTCAGCCTGCATATTTTTCAGCCTGACTTCGATACGGATGGTAAAGGGCATCTTTTCGGAAGCGATATAAAACATGGGATCATAATAGTACATAATCAAATCCTCTTCGGAAGCTGCAGAAATAACGGACGTTTTACCTCTAAAGACGGCTGAAAGGTCCGGCCTGTGATGCAGAAACGGGGAAGAAAAAAACTTCTTCATGGAGTATACAACAAAAGGAGGAGACTTTACAAGAGGCTTTGTTTTCAGCTTATCACATTGCAAAAAAAGGCCCGTTATTGTATAGTTGAATCAATGACCAAAAGATTGGAGGACCATCAATGAATCATACACTGGAAGGAATCAGAGTGATCGAACTCAGCACCTTTATCGCCGTTCCTGCGACCGCACGCTTCTTTGCGGATCTTGGCGCGGATGTCATCAAGGTGGAGGCAAAAAGCGGCGATGCGGTCCGCTGGAACGGTACTTCCGAAGGACGTGTGGACAGTCCCTACGAAAATACGACCTTTGATCTGGAGAATGCGAACAAACGCGGGATCGTTCTGAATCTGAAGACACCGGAGGGCAAAAAGATCCTGTTTCAGCTTCTTGAAAAGTCCGATGTATTCCTGACCAACTGGCGGCCGCAGGCCCTTGCAAAGAACGGTCTTGACTATGATCAGCTCCACGCACGCTTCCCGAAGCTTGTTTACGGGACGCTGACGGGTTACGGGGACAAGGGACCGGACAAGGATCTTCCGGGTTATGATTTCACCTCCTACTGGGCAAGAGGCGGTGCATTGAACAGTCTCCGCCAGAAGGATGAATGGCCCATCAATCTGATCCCCGGCATGGGTGATCATCAGGCCAGCCTGATCCTTGCGGCTGGTGTCATGGCGGCGCTTTTCAAAGCACAGCGCACAGGCATCGGCGAACGTGTCTCCACGAATCTTCTGCATACCGCGATCTTCATGCAGGGCATCAATATCATGGCAGCGCAGTATACCGGTATGGGACAGGTCTATCCAATCTCGCACATGACGGCGGAGAATCCCTTCAACTGTGCCTATAAGACAAAAGACGGACGCTTTCTGCAGATCTCCATGCCGGCATTCAATGCATCCTATCCGAAGCTGATGCCTCTTCTCGGGCGCGAGGATCTTCTGGGAGATCCCCGCTATACGATCGAAAGCATCACGGAAAACAGACTGAATGAGGAATTCATCACGATCCTCGTACAGGCCTTTGAACAGAAAACGGCTGCCGAATGGGACGGGATCCTGACAGAGAACGACGTACCGCACAGTGTTGCGCAGACCTGGGAGGAGGTCCTTCAGGACAGACAGGCCTGGGCTGCGGATATGTTCTATGAAATGCATTATCCGACCGGCAACAGCCGCACCCTCGTCAGACAGCCGGTGTTTGTCGGCGATGAACTGCCGGATTATCAGGCTGGGCCGCTTCTCGGCGAGCACAGCGAAGAGATCATCAGGGAGCTCGGATATTCGGAGGAGGAAATGAAAGCCCTTCATGAACAGGAGGTCTACAATACCTGGGACGATGTAAAGGCTTTTCATAAAGGATAAGGAAAGGCGGTATTCGTGAAAGACCGGATTACCATGGGGCTCGATGCGGGCTCGACAACATCAAAATGCGTGATCCTGAAGAACGGTGAAACAGTCCTCGGAAGCGCCGTGATCGGCGCAGGTACGGGAACCAGCGGACCCGGACGGGCGGTGTCACAGGCGCTTTCAGCCGCCGGGATCAAAGAAGAGCAGATCGGGCTGCGTGCGGCGACGGGGTACGGCAGAAACCGCTATGCGGAGGAAGGACCGGTCCTGAGCGAGCTTTCCGCGCATGCCATCGCAGCGGCGGCACTTTTCCCCGGTGTGCGGACCCTGATCGATATCGGCGGACAGGACGCCAAGGTGATCTCGCTGAACGAACGCGGACAGCTTGTAAATTTTCTGATGAACGATAAATGCGCGGCCGGGACAGGACGCTTTCTGGAGGTCATGGCGCGCGTACTGGAGCTTTCCGTGGAAGAACTTGCACAAAGGGACGCTGCGTCTCTTTCGCCTGTCTCCATCAGCTCCACCTGTACGGTCTTTGCGGAGTCGGAGGTGATCTCGAAGCTTTCCGAAAACGTGCAGATCAACGATCTGGTCGCCGGGATCCACGGATCCGTGGCATCAAAAACGGCAGGCCTCGTCAGAAGGCTCGGTTTAAAGGAGCCTGTCGGGATGTCCGGCGGCGTGGCACAGAACGAAGGCGTCGTCCGGGCGCTTTCACGCGAGCTCGGGACAGAGATCACGGTGATCCCTGAACCGCAGCTTTCAGGTGCTTACGGCGCAGCGCTTTACGCATACCGGAAGCTGATACAGAATGAAAAACCGTAAAGAGGAAAAAAGATGAGTGAAACGGCAGAGAAGAAACCTGCGAAGATCGTTTTGAGAGAACTGCAGGACAAGATCGCAAGAGATGCGGAGGAAGCAAAGGCACGCGGCGAAAAAGTCGGCTGGTGTGCGTCAAACTTCCCGCAGGAGATCACGAACGCAATGGGAATTCCCGTGGTCTATCCGGAAAACATGGGCGCAGCCGTCGGCGCAAAGGGCGGCGGACAGAGAATGTGCGAATACGCGGAGGGACTGGGTTATTCCAACGATCTCTGCTCCTATTCACGCATCAATTTTGCATACGCGGATCTGAAGACCTGCGAGGAACTGGAGATCCCCTTCCCCGATTTTCTGCTCTGCTGCAACAATATCTGCAGCTGCATGATGAAATGGTACGAAAACCTCGCTGTGGAACTGGATATTCCGCTTCTTCTGATCGACATTCCGCACCTTTCGGAGGAGATCTGCGACGAAGACCGCATCCGCTATATCCGCGCGCAGTTTGATGACTGCATCCGGAAGCTTCAGGACATCACCGGAAAAAAGATGGATTATCAGAAGCTTCAGGAGGTGATGGAGGTCTCCCAGCGCTCCAGCCGTGCGTGGCTGAGAGCCGTGTCCTTTATGGAAAAGACGCCTTCTCCGTTCAGCGGCTTCGATATCTTCAACAATATGGCAGTCGCCTGCGTCGGACGCGGTACCGTGGAGGCCGCAGAGGCTTTCGAAGCATTGGCGGACGAGTATGAGGCGCTTGCCGCAGAAGGGGGATCGACCTTCAAGGGAGAGGAGAAATACCGGATCCTGTTTGAAGGTATTGCCTGCTGGGCAAATCTCAAATTTACCTATAAGACACTGCAGAGCCGCGGCATCAATCTGACGGCTTCCATCTACGGTCCGGCCTTTTCCTTCCTGTACGGAAGTCTGGACGAGCTGATGGCAGCCTATTCCTATGTGCCGAATTCCTATTGTTTCGAAACGGAAGTCGCGCTCCGTGTCCGCGATGCACTGAAGAACAAAGTGGACGGCGCGGTCTTCCACATGAACAGAAGCTGCAAGAACTGGTCCGGAAATCTGTATGAAATGGAGCGGCAGTTCCGTGAACAGACCGGTCTTCCGACCGTTATGTTCGACGGTGACCAGTCCGACCCCAGAAATTTCTCCGAGGCGCAGTACGAGACAAGGATCGAAGCCCTGACAGAGATCATGGAGAGCAGAAAGGAGGCGCTGTGATGAGCGGAAGAGAAGAGATCATAACGGCACTTACCGGCATTTCCAAAGATCCGAAGGGGGCTTTCGAAGAAGCGCTTTCCGGCGGACGGAAGGTCATCGGCGTCATGCCGTATTTTGTACCGGAGGAACTTGTTTATGCAGCAGGCATGCTGCCTTTCGGCCTCTGGGGCTCACACCGGACGGTCACGGAGAGCAGACGCTATTTCCCGGCGTTTTACTGTTCGATCGTCCATACCGTACTGGATATGGGGATCAAGGGAGAGCTTGCCGGCCTTTCCGCGATCATCGTACCGATGCTCTGCGATTCTTTAAAGAGCATGGGGCCGAACCTGAAATACGGCGTGCCGGACATTCCGGTCCTTTCACTTGCCTTCGGTCAGAACAGAAAGATCCCGGCGGGAATCGAATTTACGGCATCCCAGTTTGCAAAGCTTCGGAAACAGCTGGAGGAGATCTCCGGAACGGAGATCACGAAGGAGAAGCTTCTTTCCGCGATCCGGATCTATGACGAAAACCGCCTGGCGGTTCGTGCTTTTTCCGCTGCAGCCGCAGAGCATCCGGACATTGTCAGTGCCTGCATGCGTGCAGACTGCATCAAGGCAGGCTATTTCATGGACAGAAAGGAACACACGGCGCTTCTTTCCGGACTTACGGCTCTTCTTTCAAAAGAACCTGTGTGTACTTCACCTTATACGCGCGTTGTGACGACAGGCATTCTGTTTGACGACCGGAAGATCCTTTCCATGCTGGATGAAAGAAGGATCTGCATTGCTGCGGATCAGGTGGCTTACGAGAGCGTGAATACAGGAGTGACTGCAGGAGAGGGAGACGATCCCGTCCGGCTTCTTGCAGAGCGCTTTTCCGCATGCGTTGGCGCGAGCGTCCTGTTCGATCCCGAAAAGGACCGCGGCCGGGAGCTCATCCGTCTGGTATCGGATGCGGAAGCGGAGGCAGTCCTCTGGAGCATGCAGAAATTCTGCGATCCCGAAGAATACGACTATGTGCCGGTGAAGCGGATGCTCGGCCGGGCAGGAATTCCGCTTCTTTCACTGGAAGCGGACCAGCAGACCGTGAATTACGGACAGATCGCCACGCAGCTCGATACTTTCAAAGAAATGATGGAACTTCGCGCCTGACAGCAAGTTGTCAAACCGCGGGAAAGATGTTATGATACTAAGGTCAAAAGGTCGAGTGTTCCGCACCGCGGGAGTGCAATGCACGGAGCGGTGCG
>JAZUFC010000209.1:0-17767 GCA_045640465.1 Lachnospiraceae bacterium
TCCGGACGTACCGCTCAGCAGTTTATTAACTACATTGCGGGCAAGTGTGCAGGCCGCATTACAACAGAAGACTAATTACAGAGGATATATAGTTTCATATGAAGTGGAATAAATATACATTAACTACAAGAGAAGAAGCCGAAGATATCATCTCAAGCATGATGATGGAAGTCGGCATCGAGGGAATCGAGATCGAAGATAAGATCCCGCTTACCGAGCAGGAGAAAGCGCAGATGTTCGTTGATATTCTTCCGGAGATGCCGGACGATGACGGCGTTGCATACATCAGCTTTTACCTGGAGCCGGAGATGAACCAGGAGGAGATGCTTCAGAGAATTCGTGTGGGTCTCGCCGAGATAAGTCAGTACTGCGATATCGGAGAGGGTACGATCACAGCATCCGAGACGGAGGACAAAGACTGGATTAACAACTGGAAGCAGTATTTCCACCAGTTTTATGTAGACGATATTCTGATCAAGCCGACATGGGTGGAAAAACCGGAGGACGATCATTCCAGAATGTGTGTGGAGATCGATCCGGGCACGGCCTTCGGAACCGGCTCTCACGAGACCACGCAGCTCTGCATCCGCGGCCTTGAAAAGTTCCTGAAAAAAGGCGATGCGGTGCTGGATGTCGGCACCGGTTCCGGCATTCTGGGGATCGTGGCCCTGAAGATGGGTGCGTCGGAGGCTTTCGGCACGGACATCGATGACATGGCCGTGCAGACTGCAAGAGAAAACATTGAACTGAACGGTTTTTCGGAAAAGGAGTTTCCCGTCATTACCGGTGATGTGATCTCGGATAAAGAGATCCAGGACCGGACCGGCTATGATAAATACGACGTTGCGGTTGCCAATATTCTGGCGGATATCATCATTCCGCTCCAGAAGGAAGTGACGGTACACATGAAGAAAGGCGCGATCCTGATCGTGTCCGGCATCATCAACCTGAAGGAGGAAGCCGTAAGATATGCGCTTTCGGAAAACCCGGAGCTTGAGATCATCGGCTCCGATGTACAGGGAGAATGGGTGGCCTTCTACGCAAGAAAGCGGTAAAGCATGGCACAGTTTTTTATCGGTGAAGATCAGATCGCAGACGGCAAGATCACTGTGACCGGAGGCGATTACAATCATATACGGAACGTTCTCAGAATGAAGGAGGGAGAAGCCGTGAAAGCAGCCGATCCGTCCGGACGTGTGTACAGCTGTGTGCTGGAAGGCTTTGTATCTGACGGCAAAAAGGACGGTGCGGCGATCCTGAAGATCCTTTCCTCGGAAGAGGGAAAGCAGGAACTGCCTGCCGAGATCATTCTGTTTCAGGGACTTCCGAAGCAGGAAAAGCTGGAATGGATCGTTCAGAAGAGCGTGGAGCTCGGCGTACATGCCGTCGTTCCGACAGTGATGAGCCGCTGTATCGTCAAGCTGGATGAAAAGAAAAAGGAAAGCCGGCTGAAACGCTATCAGGCCATAGCGGAAAGTGCGGCCAAGCAGTCCGGAAGAAACATCATCCCCGAAATCAAGGATGTCCTTTCATTCCGTGAAGCGGTGCGGTATGCAGAAAACATGCTGGATCTGATCCTGGTGCCTTACGAAAAAGCGGAGGGCATGGAGGATACAAGAAGGATCCTGAGCACGGTAAAGCCGGGCATGCGGATCGGTATTTTTATCGGCCCGGAAGGCGGTTTTGAGGAAGCGGAGATCGAAGAACTGAAAAAGAACGGCGCACAGATCATCACACTGGGCAGCCGGATCTTACGGACAGAGACCGCGCCTCTTTATATTCTTTCCGTTCTGGGATATCTTCTCGAAGCATAAACACAGACGTCAGATATCACTCTGACGGATACGGCAGGACTTTCCGTGCTCCGGACAGCTGCCGGCAGAGGTAACAGGTAATGATGGAAGTATATCTTGATAATTCCGCCACCACGCAGGTGGACGAGGAAGTCCGTGAGCTGGTGCTTAAGATCATGGCATCCGATTACGGCAATGCGGCATCCCTTCATCAGAAGGGCGTGGAAGCGGAGAAATACATAAGGGAAGCGAAGGAGCGGATCGCAAAAACACTGAAGTGCGAGCCGAAAAACATCTACTTCACTTCCGGCGGAACCGAGTCCAACAACTGGGCGATCAATGGAACGGCACGGGCCAACAGAAGGGCCGGCATGCATCTGATCACGACCTCGATCGAGCATCCTTCCGTGAAAAACGCCATGGAGGCATTAAAGGATCAGGGCTTTGAGACTACCTATCTTCCGGTCGACCGGAACGGGATCGTCTCACTTGACGAACTGGAAAAGGCGATGCGTCCGGATACGATCCTGGTATCCGTCATGATGGTGAACAACGAGATCGGTGCGGTCGAACCCATTCAGGAGATCGGTGAATTTTTAAGCCGGAATTATCCGAAGACTCTGTTTCACGTGGATGCGATCCAGGCATACGGCAAGCTGGAGATCAATGTCAAGAAGATGCACATCGATCTTCTGTCTGCTTCGGGTCATAAGCTGCACGGTCCCAAGGGCGTCGGATTTCTGTATGTTTCGGACCGCGTCAAGATCCATCCGCTGATCTACGGCGGCGGCCAGCAGAGAGGAATGCGCTCCGGCACGGAAAATGTGCCCGGAGAAGCCGGAATCGGTCTGGCAGCGGAAAAACTGTATAAAAATCTGGAAGAACACCGGACACGTCTGTATGAGCTGAAGCAGAGATTTGCTGAAGGAATTCAGAAGATCGAGGGTGCTCATATCAACGGAAAATATGATAAAGAGAGTGCGCCGCATATCCTGTCCGTATCCTTTGCCGGAGTGCGCTCCGAAGTGCTTCTGCATGCACTGGAGGACAAGGGCGTATATGTTTCCTCCGGTTCGGCCTGTTCCTCCTCACATCCTTCGGAGATCAACACGCTGATGGGGATCGGACTTTCAAGAGAAGAGCAGGAGGGCACGATCCGCTTCAGCTTTTCGATCCATACAACAAAAGAGGAGATCGATTACACGCTGGAAAAGCTGAACGAGCTTCTTCCGGTTCTGAGACGTTATACCAGAAGATAAGAAACGGAGAAAGATTATGATGAATTTCAGAGCGTTCCTCATTAAATATTCGGAGATCGCCATCAAGGGCGGCAACCGGAAGTATTTTGAGGATGCGTTGACCAGACAGATCCGTCTTTCCTTAAAGCGGATCGGCGCTCATTTTGAGGTCACCAAGACCTACGGACGGATCTACGCCCAGACAGAAGAGGATTTTGATTACGATGAAGTGGTGGATGCATTGTCAAAGGTCTTCGGCATTACCGGGATCTGCCCTGTGGTTCAGGTTCAGGATCTCGGCTTTGAGGATCTGAAGCAGCAGGTCATCCGTTATCTTTCCGAGGTCTATGAAGAAAGAGACTTCACCTTTAAGGTCGAATCCAGAAGAACGCGGAAGAATTATCCGCTGGATTCCCAGTCGATGAATGCCGCGCTCGGCGAGGCGATCCTGGATGCCTTCCCCGAATCACGGGTCGATGTGCACAACCCCGGAATCTTACTGCGGATCGAGGTCAGAGAAGCCTATATCAATATTTATTCCAAGGTCATCAAGGGCGCAGGCGGCATGCCGCTCGGAACGTCCGGAAAGGCCATGCTGCTTCTTTCCGGCGGTATCGATTCTCCGGTCGCAGGCTACATGGCATCCAAGAGAGGCGTCTTCATTGATGCGGTCTATTTCCATGCACCGCCCTATACCTCCGAACGCGCGAAGCAGAAGGTCGTGGATCTTGCAAAGATCATTTCCTCTTATACCGGCCCGATCATGCTCCATGTGATCAACTTTACCGATATCCAGCTGGCGATCTATGAAAAGTGTCCGCATGACGAACTGACGATCATCATGCGCCGCTATATGATGAAGATCGCGGAGCATATCGCAGAGGCGAATGACTGCCTCGGCCTTGTCACCGGCGAATCGATCGGTCAGGTGGCTTCCCAGACCATGCATTCCCTTGCGGTGACGAACGAGGTCTGCACCATGCCTGTCTACCGTCCGCTGATCGCATTTGACAAGCAGGATATCGTGGACATTTCAGAAAAGATCGGAACATACGAGACTTCGATCCTTCCTTACGAAGACTGCTGCACGATCTTTGTCGCAAAGCATCCGGTCACCAAGCCGAAGCTTGACAAGATCAAAAAATCCGAAGAGAATCTGAAGGACGTGATCGATGCCCTTATGGAGCAGGCGTATGCCTCGGATGAAGTCATTCTCTGCGAAAACTGATGCATAAAAAAGGCCCCGCAGAGGCGGGGCCTGAACCTTGTAAAGATGCCTGAAGTGTTCCCTTGCCGGGATCAGATCATGTAGGGCTTCAGAATTTCCAGAATGGTATCAACATCTTTTTCTGCATGAATATTCAGGTCGATGGGTTTGGAGAGATCCAGAGAGAAGATGCCCATAATGGATTTTGCGTCGATGACATAACGTCCGGAGACCAGATCGAAATCCGAGTCGAATTTCGTAATGTCGTTGACGAACGATTTAACTTTGTCAATTGAATTTAACTGGATATGAACAGTAGTCAAGGCGACATACCTCCTTTGATTTCTGCCCTTATCTTATGATGAAACAGGTGAAAAGTCAAGCAATGCACGGGGAGAACCAGAGCTTTATTCTGAAAAACAAAACATTTGCATTTCATACACTGGGCTGCAAGGTGAACGAGTATGAAACGGAGGCAATGGAAGAGCTGCTGACATGCGCGGGAGCTGTTTCCGTACCGTTTTCCTCCGGCGCGGACTTTTATGTGATCAATACCTGCTCGGTGACCAATATTGCGGACAGAAAGTCCAGGCAGATGCTGCACCGGGCAAGAAAACTGAATCCGGAGGCGGTGATCATTGCAGCGGGGTGTTATTCCCAGATCCAGGCGGACGGACAGGAGCAGACGCAGGAGATCCTTGTCCGCGTCGGTGCGGATCTGATCGTTCCGAACGGTGAGGAGCACAGGATCGTTGAGATCATCTCTGAGTATCTGCAGGAGGGAAAGCGCATCTTTGTCCATGAGATCGGTAAGGAAAAGAAGACTGCGCCTTTATTCATTTCCAGGACCACGGAACGGAGCCGCGCATTCGTGAAAGTGCAGGACGGCTGCAACCAGTTCTGCTCCTACTGTATCATTCCTTATGCAAGAGGGCGCATCCGGAGCCGTGAAGTGCAGGATATACTGGATGAAGTCCGCGCACTTTCTGAAAGCGGAACGAAGGAGATCGTCCTGACCGGGATCCATTTAAGTTCCTACGGAAAGGAAAAAAGAGAAGAAGGAGAACCTGCGCTTCCGGATCTTTCGGGCCTGATCGGGACGGTGAGCCGCATACCGGGGATCGAACGGATCCGTCTCGGTTCGCTGGAGCCGCGGATCGTAACGGAGGATTTTGCCGCAGTGCTTTCAAAGAATCCGAAGGTCTGTCCGCATTTTCATCTGTCCCTGCAGAGCGGATCGGATGCGACGCTGAAACGGATGAACCGTCATTATACGACCGCGGAATACGAAGAGGGCTGCCGCCTTCTCAGAAAGTATTTCGATGACCCGGCGATCACGACCGATGTGATCGTGGGCTTCCCCGGTGAGAGTGAGGAAGACTTTGAGGACAGTCTCCGCTTTACGGAACAGACCGGTTTTTATGAGCTTCATGTTTTCAAATATTCCAGAAGAAAAGGAACCGCCGCGGACCGTATGGATTCCCAGATTGAGGAAAGCTGCAAGACGAAACGGAGCGCTGTTCTTCTGAAACAGGCGGATGAGATGTCCGTGATCTACAGAAAGAGACAGATCGGCAGGGAAAAAGAACTTCTGACAGAGACGGAGGAGGAGATAAACGGGCAGCGGTATCTGACCGGATACACAAGGGAATACGTCCGCTGCGCGATCCCGAAGGCAGTATGCGAAGAAGCGGGAATCGGTTTCAATCAGGTGGTAAAAGGAACACCGACTGCTTTCCTGACGGATGAGATCCTGCTGTTTTCAGCGGGCAGATAAGCGAAAAAGGAGATAAGATGGAAGAAGAGAGAGCACTGAGACGGTTCCTGATCCCGGTTCCGGGCATTCATGCAGAGGTCCGGCATCCGGCAACAAGAGCGATCTATTATGTGCTTCAGTGGACATGGGGGATCCTGCAGAATATCTGCGGCCTCTGCCTCTACCTTTTCATCCGGTTTTCTCATCCGGAATTTGAAAAGGGCAGAGCGAACGGCGCATTCGTGACCCGCTGGGACAATCCGGCCAGCATGGGACTCGGCATGTTTATTTTCTTTGGCCATTCCAATGACGAAGCGGGAAGATCCGTGCTGGTCCATGAATACGGCCATACGATCCAGTCCGCGCTATTAGGGCCGTTTTTCCTTCCGGTCATCGGCATCCCGTCCTTTATCTGGGCGAACCTGCCGTCATGCAGAAACAAAAGGCTCACGAAAGGTGTGAATTACTATACCTTCTATCCGGAAAACTGGGCGAACGTCTGGGGCGAAAAAGTGACCAGACTGCCTTCGCCGTATCAGAAGGTGCTGAAAAAGAAAAAGCGCCGCAAAACGGTTTTGACCGAAGAATAGATTTATGATACAATGATTCCGGCGGCAGAAGCCATGCCGGGTGTCGTGTTTACACGGCAACGGAGATAACGCTCCGGAATCATCTTTTCAATACCCGTTAACAGCCGAAGGAGGATCAGTTTATGCAGAATATGAATGATACACAGTTTATCCGTCTGCCCAGAAACACGGCAGCAGAGCAGCTTCCCGATATGAATGCATCACAGGTCCTCGAGGAGGTCTACAGTGCGCTGACTGAAAAAGGCTACAATCCCGTGATCCAGATCGTCGGTTATATCATTTCCGGTGATCCGACTTATATCACGAATCATCAGAATGCGCGCGCCAAGATCATGAAGGTGGAGCGCGATGAGCTTCTGACGGAGCTTGTCGAGCATTATATCGATACCAGACTCTCATAAGGAGGGCTCATGCGTTATTTAGGGTTGGACTATGGCTCTGTGACGGTCGGCATAGCGGTCTCGGACGAGCTTCTTCTGACCGCACAGCCGTTGGAAACGGTTTTCAGAAAAGAAGAGAACAAGCTCCGGAAGACCTGTCAGCGGATCGAAGAACTCATTCGGGAATACGGGATCACGGGCATCGTGCTCGGAAATCCTCTTCACATGGACGATTCAGCGTCCCCGGTATCGGAGGCTGTCCTGGCTTTCAAGGAGATGCTGGAAAGAAGGACTGAACTGCCTGTTTATCTGGTGAAAGAACAGCTGACCACACAGGAGGCGGATCAGATCCTCGCAGAAAGCGGCATCAAAAGATCGGAACGGAAACAGTATATCGACAGGATCGCTGCCGGTTTTATACTGCAGGACTTTTTGAACAACCGGGCGTTTTATCTGGAAAAACAAGGTAAGTGAGCCTGAGGATCAGGCGCGGATCGCCTGACTGACAGTGTGCCAGTATAATATGCAGACTGAAAACTGCCCGCAGGGCAGGAGGAATCATTATGAACGAAAAAAATGAAAAAATCGTATTTCAGACAGAAGAAGGCGAAGTTTTATTTTATGTATTGGAACAGACCCGCGTGAACGGGGAGAATTATATTCTGGTAACGGACAGTGAGGACGAAGAGGCCGACTGCTGGATCCTGAAGGATACATCAAAGCCGGAGGATACCGAGGCCGTCTATGAAATGGTAGAGGACGATCAGACGCTGGATGCACTGTCAAAGATCTTCGCGGAGCTTCTGGAGGATACGGAGATTCAGTAAGGAGGATCGTGTGTCAAAGAAAAACAGAGTCCGGAATTTTGTGGACAATGTAACGGAACGGGTCGTAAAGGTGATACCGCTCGGCGGTCTGGAACAGATCGGCATGAACATTACCGCCTTTGAATACCGGGATTCCATCATTGTCGTGGACTGCGGCCTGGCCTTCCCGAGCGACGATATGCCCGGGGTGGATCTTGTCGTGCCGGACGTGACTTATTTAAAACAGAATCAGGAAAAGGTGAAGGGCTTTTTCATTACCCACGGCCATGAGGACCATGTGGGTGCCCTGCCTTATGTACTCAGGGAACTGAATGTTCCCATCTATGCGCTCCGCCTGACGATGGCTGTCATCGACGGAAAGCTTGCGGAGCATGAACTGACGGAAGGGATCGAGAAGCATATCGTCAGCTATACGGATACCGTGGAAGCCGGCGATTTTACCGTTGAATTTTTAAGGATGAACCACAGTATCCCGGATTCGGCGATGCTGGCCATCCATTCGCCTGCGGGAACGATCATCCATACGGGTGATTTCAAGATCGACTATACGCCCGTCTGGGGCGAATGCGCAGACCTGCAGAGACTCGGAGAGCTCGGAAAGCAGGGGGTCCTTGCACTTCTTTCGGATTCCACGAATGCCATCCGTTCCGGCTTTACGCCTTCGGAGCGCGCTGTGGCATCCACATTTGATTCCGCATTTTCGGAATATCAGAACAGCCGTATTCTGGTGGCGACCTTTGCGTCCAACGTGGACCGTGTGCAGCAGATCATAAACTCCGCGGTCAAAGTGGGCAGAAAAGTGGCGATCGACGGCCGTTCGATGGTCAATGTCATTTCTCTTGCAAGAGATATGGGCTATCTGCAGATCCCGGACAATGTCCTCATCGATATCGAGGAGCTTCAGAATTATCCGGAGGAAAAGACGGTCATCATCATGACCGGTTCGCAGGGGGAGGCGATGGCATCCCTTTCACGGGTCGCATCCGGAAAGCATTCCAGGATCCGCATCACGCCCGGTGATGTGGTCATCTTTTCTTCGAGCCCCATCCCCGGAAATGAAAAGGCGGTCGCAAGAGTTGTGAATGATCTTTCCATTCTGGGCGCGCGGATCATCAACAAGGAAACACATGTTTCCGGCCATGCCTGTACGGAGGAGCTGAAGCTCATCTATACGCTGGCAAAGCCGAAATACGCCATCCCCGTACACGGTGAATACCGTCACAGAGAAGCCAATGCGGAGATCGCCTACGAACTGCAGATCCCGAAGGAGAATGTCTTCCTGATCCAGTCGGGCGATATTCTGTCTCTTTCCGGGGATAATGCCTCGGTGACGGGCACGACGCAGCACGGCGGCATCATGGTGGACGGTCTCGGTGTGGGCGATGTGGGAAACATCGTGCTGAAAGACCGTCAGAACCTCTCAAAGGACGGCATCATCGTGGTTGCGATGACGCTGGAAGCGGATTCCGGAAAACTGCTTGCGGGTCCGGAGATCGTATCCCGCGGATTTGTGTATATGCGGGAGTCCGAAGAGCTTCTTACGGAGGCGAAGCGGATCGCGGCGGAGGCAGCGGAGAATGCCTGCATGGAGGGTTATATCGACTGGAGCGCCATCAAAAACGAAGTGCGTGACAGTCTCGGCAGCTATTTCTGGCAGAATATGAAGCGGAGTCCCGTGATCCTGCCGGTCATTATGGAAGTGGAGTAAAAGATGGCAGTCGGTCCGGAAAAAAAAGAAGACCTGTTTCATTATCTGAGGATCGTGATCGCGATCCTTGCCCTGGTGCTGGTGGTGCTTCTGTCCTATTTCGGCTACCGGCTCGGCAGGATGGTATTTTCCGATGAAGGTCTGACCAATCTGCGCACGGAGAACCGTTCCTACACGCTGGTGGTGGAAAAAGGGGAGTCGGTGCTGACGATCGGAAGAGAGCTTCAGAAGAACAATATCATCGAAAACGGACTGGCCTTCTTCATCCAGTCCAAGGTCTACTCCTGCAAGGTGGAGCCGGGGATCTATAACGTGACTTCCCGTCAGAGCTCCAAAGAGATCATCAAATACCTGAATCAGGAATATCTGAACATTCATCAGAAAAAGAAGTAAGAAACAAATGAACGAAGAACGGATCGCAGCTTTCATCCGGTCTCTGGACGGGCCGGAGGATGAGCTGCTTCAGACAATGCGTGAGGAGGCAGAAGCTTCGGCAGTGCCGGTCGTAAGACCGGAAACGGAAGCGCTGCTTTCTTTCTTTACGGATCTTGTGAAGCCTGAACGTATCCTGGAGGTCGGCTGCGCGGTCGGCTACTCCGCAGTCGTAATGGCTAAAAGAATGCCGGAGAACGGGATCCTTCACACGATCGAAAACTATCCGCCGCGGATCGAAAAAGCACACGAAAACTTTCGAAGAGCCGGCCTTTCAGAGCGCATCACGCTGTTCGAAGGTGACGCCTCGGAGATCCTGAAAACACTGACGGGGCCTTACGATCTCATCTTTATGGATGCCGCAAAGGCTCAGTACATCGTGTGGCTTCCGGAGATCCTTCGTCTGCTTTCTCTGGGCGGCGTGCTGATATCGGACAACGTCCTGCAGGAGGGCGATATTCTGGAGTCCCGCTTTGCGATCGAGAGGCGGAACCGGACGATCTATAAACGAATGCGGGAATACCTGCTTGTGCTGAAACAGGATCCCCGTCTGTCAAGCTGCGTGCTTCCTTTGGGAGACGGCGTGGCACTTACCACCTTTAGAGGAGAAAAAGATGAAGAAACCGGAGCTTCTGGTACCTGCGAATAATGTGGAAGTTTTGAAAGAGGCCGTGATCTACGGCGCGGATGCCGTCTATATCGGCGGAGAGGCTTTCGGCCTCAGGGCAGGCGCGAAGAATGCTTCCGTGGAGGAACTGAAGGAGGGTGTCGCCTTTGCGCATGAACACGGTGTGAAGGTCTACATTACGGCAAATATTCTGGCACATAATGACGATCTTGACGGCGTGCGGGAGTATTTTGAAGAGCTTCGGGACGTGCACATGGATGCGCTGATCATCTCCGATCCGGCGGTATTCATGATCGCGAAGGAAATTCTTCCGGAAACGGAGCGTCATATCTCCACGCAGGCAAACAATACAAATTACGGAACCTATAATTTCTGGCACGCCCTCGGTGCAAAGCGGGTCGTGAGTGCCCGCGAGCTGAGCATCCGCGAGCTTTCCGAGATCCGCGCGCATATTCCGGAGGATCTGGAGATCGAGACCTTTGTCCACGGCGCCATGTGCATCTCCTATTCGGGCCGCTGCCTTCTTTCGAGCTTCCTTGCGGGGCGCGACGCAAACCGCGGCGCGTGCACGCATCCCTGCCGCTGGAAGTATGCGCTCATGGAGGAGACCAGACCCGGACAGTATATGCCGGTCTTTGAAAACGACAGAGGCACCTTCATCTTCAATTCGAAGGATCTCTGCATGATCGAGCATCTGCCGGACCTGTTTTCGGCAGGCGTGGATTCATTAAAGATCGAGGGCCGCATGAAGACGGCGCTTTATGTGGCGACCACCGCCCGTACCTACCGGAAGGCGATCGATGATTATTTTACCGATCCGGCTCTTTACGAACAGAACATGAACTGGTACAAAGAAGAGATCGGAAAGTGCACGAACCGTGAATTCACCACGGGCTTCTTTTACGGAAAGCCGGATGAGAATGCCCAGATCTACGGCGAAAGCACGTATGTGACGGATTATATCTATATCGGCACCTGTGAAGGGACCGATCCCGAGGGACGCTGCATGATGACGCAGAAGAACAAGTTTCTGAAGGGCGATACCGTGGAGATCATCAAGCCGGACGGCCGGAACATCGAAACCGAAGTCCTTAAGATCTTCAACGGAAAGGGTGAAGAGATGGGATCCGCACCGCATGCACAGGAAGAGCTCCATGTGCGTTTTTCCGTGATGCCCGAAAAATATGATATTCTTCGCGCAAAAGCGTGAAAGGAGATATAATGAATTTTCCGAAAAGCTATGAGCTTTTAAAAGAGCAGGAGATCCCGGAGATCGGGGGAACCGGCTATATATTGAAGCATATCCGTTCCGGCGCGCATCTTTTCCTGCTTGCGTGCCCGGACAGCAATAAAGTCTTCAGCATCGCATTCAGGACAACGCCCGAAAACGACACCGGTGTCGCACATATCATGGAGCACAGCGTTCTCTGCGGCTCTCTGAAATATCCGGTCAAGGATCCCTTCGTGGAGCTTGCAAAGGGATCTCTGAACACGTTCCTGAATGCATTCACCTATCCCGACAAGACGGTATATCCGGTGGCAAGCTGCAATGATGCGGACTTCAGGAATCTGATGTCCGTCTATATGGACGCCGTCTTCAATCCGAATATCTACCGGAACGAAAAGATCTTCCGGCAGGAGGGCTGGCACTACGAGCTTCAGGAGCCGGACGGAGAGCTGACCGTAAACGGTGTCGTGTACAACGAGATGCGCGGTGCGTCTTCGGATCCGGATGATCTGATGGAGCGTTATTCCATGAATATGCTTTATCCGGACCTGACCTACAGCCA
This sequence comes from Lachnospiraceae bacterium, assembly GCA_045640465.1. GTDB lineage: Bacteria > Bacillota > Clostridia > Lachnospirales > Lachnospiraceae > UBA1267. The sequence goes on from JAZUFC010000209.1 coordinate 12,350, forward strand.
TGAATCCGGCGGTGCGCCGGAGGCGATCCCCGCACTCTCCTATGAAGAGTTTCTGAATTTCCACAGACGCTATTATCATCCGTCAAATTCCTATATCTATCTGTACGGCGATGCGGATATGGAGGAGCGTCTTTCGTGGCTTGACGAAGCCTATCTGTCTTCTTATGAAGCGATCGATCCCGAAACGGAGATCCCGGAGCAGAAGCCGTTTTCCGCACCGCGCGAAAAGGTGTTTGAATATGCCGTTTCCGAAGGCGAAGAGGAGGAAGGCTATATCTACGGCCTGTCCGTCAGTCTCGGAGACCTGTTTGACCCGGTCCGGTCGCTTGCATACGAGGTCTTAAGCTATGCGCTTCTGAATGCGCCCGGTGCGCCTGTCCGTCAGGCGCTTCTTGACGCACAGATCGGAACCGATATCTACGGCGGCTACGATTCCTCTGTCCGCCAGCCGATGTTCCAGATCGTGATCAAGGGCTGCAGAGAAGGGGAAAAAGAACATTTTGCCGAAGTCATTGAACAGGCACTTTTGGAACAGGCGGAAAAGAAGATTCCTGAAAGGACGCTTCTTGCGGCGATCAACAGCATTGAGTTTTCTCTTCGGGAGGGCGATTACGGCCGGATGCCGAAGGGTCTGATGTACGGTCTGCAGGCTCTGGAGACCTGGCTTCACGACGATATGAGCCCCATGATCCATCTCGCTTTCGATGAGCCTTTCCGTGAACTCAGAAGCAGGATCGGTACCGGCTATTTTGAACAGCTGATCCGTGAAAAGCTGATCGAAAATCCGCACCGTGTGATCCTTTCCGAGGTCCCGAAAGCAGGACTGACAAAGGAAGCCGACGACAGGATGAGAGAAAAGCTTGCCGCATACAAGGCGTCTTTAAGCCCCGAAGAGATCGAAAGGATCATTGCGGATACGAAGGCGCTGAAAGCGTATCAGGACGAACCTTCCACAGAGGAAGAGCTTCTTTCGATCCCGCTTCTTCGCCGTGAGGATCTGAGAAGGAATATTACGCCTTATGCCAATGAAGAACGGGAGGTGCTGGGCGTACCGGTGATCTTCCATCCCGTTCATACATCGGGAATCTCGTATTTTGATATCCGTTTCGATCTGTCTGAGGTGGATACGGAGGATCTTCCGTACATTTCTCTGATGAAGCTTCTGTATACGCAGATGAATACGGAACATTATACCTACAGGGAACTGAACGACGAGATCGGGCTTCTGACCGGCGGCATCAGCGCAGGGATCAGCAGTTTCGCACAGTTTCAGGATCCGGATGAGATCACCGAACAGTTCGGTATCCGCGGAAAATGCCTGACCGGAAACACGGAGGATCTTCTGAAGCTTGTGAAGGAGATCCTGTTCGGAACGGATTTTTCGGATACGCACAGGATCAGGGAGATCCTGTCCGAGGAAAAGGCGGACAGGCAGAACGATATGACCGCATCCGGTCATTCCACTGCGGCAAAGCGGGTGCTTTCCTATTCATCAAAGCTCGGAAAAGAGGATGACATGCTCGCAGGACTCGATTTCTACCGTTTCCTGGAGGAGCTTCTTTCCGGATTTGAGGAAAGAAAGAACGGTCTTCCCGAAAAGCTTCGTGAACTTTCGAAGAAGATGCTGAAGAAGGATCTGATGATCGTCTCGCTGACGGGTGAAGAAGAGGCATTTTCGGCATTCTCGGAATCCTTCGGACTGCTTGCCGAAGGCATGGAGAGCGGAGCAGGCAGAAAAAAGATCCGCCGAGAGATCGATGTAAAGACATTGAACGAAGGCTTTATGAGCGCTTCACAGGTCCAGTATGCGGCAAAGGGCGGAAACTTCGCGGAGGCTGGCTATTCCTATCACGGTTCCATGGCCGTTCTGAAAACGCTTCTCGGCTATGACTATCTATGGATCAATCTCCGCGTTAAGGGCGGCGCCTACGGCTGCATGTCGAGTTTCGGCCACGGCGGAGAAATGGTCTTTGTTTCCTACAGGGATCCGAATCTTTCGGAAACGCTGGATGTTTATGACGGGATCCCGGACTATCTGGAAACACTTTCGATCAGCGACCGGGATATGACCAAATATATCATCGGTACCATGAGCGATATCGATACGCCTCTGACACCGAGTCTTCTGGGCGCCAGAAGCTTTGCGGCATATCAGACCGGCATCACGGAGGCGGATGCGCAGAAGGAGCGGGACGAGATCCTGAACACGACAGTTGAGGATCTGAAGGCGCTTGCACCCTGTGTCCGTGCCGTGCTTTCCGAAAACAGGATCGCGGCGGTCGGTTCGGAGGAAGTCCTCCGGAAAGAGGAAAAACTGTTCTCTTCACTTTCATATCTGACGGGGGAGCATCATGAATCAGACTAAATCCGGGTTTATCACCATCGTGGGAAGACCCAATGTCGGCAAAAGCACGCTGATGAATCATCTGATCGGGCAGAAGATCGCGATCACGGCCGACAAGCCGCAGACCACCAGAAACCGTATCCAGACAGTGTATACGGATGAACGCGGCCAGGCGATCTTTCTGGATACGCCCGGCATTCACAAGGCAAAAAACAAGCTGGGCGAGTATATGGTGGACGCAGCGGTCAAAACGATCGACGAAGCGGACGTGGTGCTCTGGCTCGTGGAGGCGACCACTTATGTGGGACGCGGCGAGGAGGAGATCGCAAAACGTCTGAAGCACTGTAAAAAGCCCGTGATCCTGGTCATCAACAAAGTGGACAGAGTCACAAAGGAAGAGGTGAAGAAGGCGGAGGAGACATACCGCGCGATCATGGATTTTGACCGCGTACTGAATGTTTCCGCACTCCGGAACACACGCGTTCCGTCCGTGATGGACGCCATCTTTGATTATCTGCCTTACGGTCCTCTGTATTATGACGAGGATACCGTTACCGACCAGCCCATGCGGCAGATCGTGGCGGAGATGATCCGTGAAAAGGCGCTCCGGATCCTGGATGAGGAGATCCCGCACGGGATCGCCGTGACCATCGAGAAGATGAAGCAGAGAAAGGACAGGCTCTGGGAGATCGAGGCGTCTGTCATCTGCGAAAGGGAGTCTCATAAGGGGATCATTATCGGCAAGGGAGGAAGCATGCTGAAAAAGATCGGCTCGCAGGCCCGCGTGGATATCGAGAAGATGCTGGAGGATCAGTGCAATCTGAAGCTCTGGGTCAAGGTGAGACCGGACTGGAGAGACAGCGACCTGTATCTGAAAAACTTCGGATATCACGAGAATACGGAAAAGCAGTAAGGCAGTCTGAAAACGGCTTAAGCTGCGGGAAAGTAAGGAAAGCTGGGAGAGAAATGGCGGATGCGGCAGAGGTGAACGGAATCATATTATCGGTGATGCCTGTGGGAGAAGCGGACAGACGCGTGCTGCTTCTGACAAGGGAGCTCGGGAAGATCTCTGTGTTTGCCCGCGGTGCCAGGAAACCGACCTCCATGCTGGTAGGCGTGACGCGTACCTTCGCGTTCGGCAGGTTCTTCCTGTATCCGGGCCGGGATGCCTATACGCTTCAGAAGGCGGAGATCTCGGAGTATTTCGAGGACGTGGTGAAGAATATCGAAAAGACGGCGTACGGCTGTTATTTTCTGGAGCTTGCGTCCGCCTTTTCCAGAGAGAACGTGCCCGCGGAGGATCTCCTGCTGCTTGTCTATTATGCGCTGAAGGCGCTTTCGAAGGAGCAGATCCCGAAAAAACTTGTCATGCGGTGCTTTGAAACAAAGCTGCTTACGGTGAACGGCATGTTTCCCGACTTTCATCACTGTGCGTCGTGCAGGGAGGAAAAGCCGGAGGGGTATTTCGACGAGGGCCTGCTTCTGTATTTCTGTCCCGACTGCGGAAAAGGGAAATATGCCTTCCCCTTGTCAAAGAGCACGCTGTATGCGCTCAGGTTCATTGAGGATTCGAAGATCCCGAAACTGTTTACGTTCACGGTCAGTCAGGAAGTGCTTTCGGAGCTTTCGGGAGTTTCGGAGGATCTGATGAGAAGATCCCTTGACCGGGAGATCGAATCCGGAAAGCTTCTTTCCGTGATGACAGAGGAGTGAAAAGAAACAGCGGACAGAAAACCGTTCGGAACAGCATTCGTGAACTTTCTGCTTCGCATCCGGAAACTCTGAATAGTTGCAAAAGGACTTGAAAAGAGATGCCGGTTTTGATAAAATGTTGTCAAGATTAAAAGCCGTTCCTACACGCACGCTTGCGTGCAAGTGGAGGAAAAGGCCTTTTGATCGCCCTGCATGGAGCATGAAGTGGAGATCTATATCTCCACGAGAATGCGGAATGCAGGCGCCAAGTGGGAGTGCGAAGCACGGAACTTGGCGTGACATGCCTTTTGATCCCAGTATCATAAAATATAACAGTTATCTTTTATTACTGATATAAAGACAGTGTTTTCGATATACAGACCGGAACTTCGGAGGTTTTACAGACATGAGAAAAAAGTTATTTGCAGTTCTTCTGGTGATGCTGATGCTTGCCGTATCGTTCGGCGCAGCGGGCTGCCGCAAAAATAAAAACCGCAGCAAGGTGAATTCCTTCGGGAATGCGGACAACGGTATCTTTCTGAATGCGGATATGACGGTCGTTGACTGCATTTATGACGATTTTGACCAGTCGAAATACAATGATCAGGAATTCGCAGGCTTCCTGCAGCAGGATATCGATAAATACAACGGCACGCACGAATTCATCGCACCCCCGACGCAGGCGGCAAAGGACGGGGAAACACCCGCGGCACCGTCCGTGACGGTTCCGATCAGCATCCGCAAGTGCCAGGCATCCGACAATATGCTCTGCCAGATGCGCGTTTACGCAAATGCGGCGGATTTTGTATATTACAACGAAGAGGACATCGCGCTTCGGGGCGGCAATACGCTGCAGACCGGCACGCTTGCGAACCTGGATCAGAGCATCCTGTCCGCATCCTTCGTGGCCGTGGACAAGGAGCCTCTGGATGTACAGGCGCTGGCTTCTTCAAACAAGGCAGCCTCCTACCGCTATATGCTCTGCAATTTTGAAGCATATCTGTACGGAGAAGGCTATATCGTCGGCTATACGCCGAACGGCACCTACAATGAAAGCACCAACTGTGTTTCCTGCCCGGCGGGACAGACCGTGATCGTGCTCTTCCAGGATTGACCGGACAGCGCACAGGCGGATACAGACAGCAGTTTTGTCCCGGGACTTTGTGCCGGGACCTGATTTTTTACAAAGAGGAGAAGAGATTATGGAAAAGACAATGGAGAAGATCGTTGCACTCTGCAAGAGCCGCGGCTTTATTTATCCCGGTTCCGAAATTTACGGCGGTCTGGCAAACACCTGGGATTACGGCAATTTGGGCGTGGAACTCAAGAACAATGTCAAAAAGGCATGGTGGCAGAAATTCGTCCAGGAATCACCCTACAAT
>JAZUFC010000210.1:0-2727 GCA_045640465.1 Lachnospiraceae bacterium
TCTTCAGCCACTTGAGTACTTCTCCGAACGGCCTCTACCAATCACTGTAAAGCGTTTAAATCAGCACCGTTTTTGAACAGTGCTTTGTCATTATAGTCAATAGAACGCCGATTGTCAACAGTTTTTTTGATTTTTTTTACAACAAAATCAAGGTTTTATGCGGTATACAACATGTTGTGCCACTCGTTTTCAACTGACCACTACCGCCTGTTTGCCTCGTGATTTCTGTCCTGCCTTTTTTGCCGTCTTCTTTATTTCAATCTCAGAATTTCCTTCAGGATGTCCTTGTTTTCCTCCGGTGCATCGACTCCGGCAAGAAGGATAGCGACTATCAGTTCGCTTCCCTCAGGCAGTTCGACCGTAAGACCGCTGCTCTCTGCGTATGCTCCGAATGACCGCACAAGGTGACCGGAAGAGAGTATCGTCCCGACTTCTCCGGGAAGCTCTAAGATGCTGTCCGCATCAAGCCTGTGTTCCATAACATCACCGGCGATATCCTTTATCAGAAGAACAGCCTCTGCCTCCTGTCCGGCTTCTGTCTCTGTCAGCGGTGTTTCCGAAAGTTCTTTTGTGTAGCATTTCAGAAATGCTGCGGCTGCACTGACGATCTTCTCTTCCTCTTCTCCGGGTATCAGCCTGTCCGCAACGGCCTCATCATCAAGCACCGCTTCCGCCATCTCCCAGAAACGTTCGTTCACATCAGGAGTCAGTCCGGCCGAGAGCCGGTACAGTCCGTCTGCAAGGTAACTTCCCGCCTCGTTCTCTTTCGATGTCAATGCCAGAGCGATCTCCGCACTGCTTCGCAGAACGGAAAGTCCCTCTTTGCAGGAAGGGCCGCCTGTGATAAATGCATACACGGGCCTGATCACTCCCGCCGTTTCCTCCGAAGATTCCGCAAACACTTCCGCTGCGAGATCCATGATCTCCTTCAGATGTTCATTTTCAAGGATCCGGTCCGCTGCACTTCCGAGTGCATCCGTACTGATTCCTTTCAGCGCCGGAAGAAGATCTTCCTTATATATATTCTCCCCGGGAAGCGACTCTGCAAAATCGATCATATCCGAAGCTGCAGCAAAAAGTGTACCTGCGTCGCGTTTCAGATCTTCTCCCGTGACATTTCCGAGCAGCCGGACCAGCGGATCCGTGAATCCCTGTACCTCTTCGGGCACATTCTGCATGATCTCCTTTGTCAACGCTTCATCCGAAAAAACAGAACGCAGGACGGATGCCGCAAGTTCAGGCAGCAGGCTGCTGTTCTCTATCAGCTCCGGATCCGCTTCAGCAAGCTTTGTGAGATCAGGCTCCGTTTTCCCTCCTGTAAAGCCGGCATTGGCAAGCGACAGCACGAACTCACCGCCGAAACGCACGGCAGATGAGACCTCTTCCAGAATATCGACCCTTCCGGATGCTGTTTTCACAGAGATCAGCGGACGGTACAGAAGCCTTCCCGCGGTCCTGTCGACTGCGCGGAGCACAGGTCTGTCGATCGAGCTGACCACGGTCCCGGAAATCCCTTCCTCTCCCAGCATTTTCGTAAGAATTCCGCTGCTGTCAAGTGCCTTCACCGTATCGGCGGCCGCAGACGTTAATGATGCCAGCGGCATCAGAAGAACTGCCATAAGGACAGCTGCACTGACACCTGAGATCAGCACGCCTGCAAGCGGATATCTGCCGCTTTTCGAACGCTTCTTTGTTTCTTCTTTGTCCTTTGCATAAGAGGCATCATTTTCCCGGCTTTCTTTCCGTTCCAGCGCGGGTCTGATCGCTTTTCTCCAGATGATGATCTTCGGAATCAGGAACAGAAAGCCGATCAACAGATATAAAAGATAGAATATAACCGGTGCCGCAATGGCATAAACAATCCGCATCAGAAGATCTGCAAGATCTGTTGAGACCAGTGATCGCAGAAACCTTTCTGCCGGAAACTGTCCCGGAAGCACTTCTTCCGTAACGGAAAGCAGCATCGGCGTGAATCTCTCCAGAATACGATCCTGCGTATACTTTTTGAATACATTATATAAAAGGAAAGTACATCCGAAAGCCGCTCCGATCGCCAATATGCGGCAGAACAGCTTCCAGCCTGATTTTGCCGCGCCTCTTCTGATCCCGAAAAGTGCGCTGATCAGAATGATCACAAGCGCTGCGATCTCCGCCACAGTCAATACTGTACGCAGGATATGGAAAACAGACGATGTATCAAGAAACATATTTTATCCTTCTTTCTACTATAATATGATACCAGGGTCAAATGGTCGAGTGCCCTGCAGGAGCTTGCTCATACAGGGGTGCGAAGGCCTTATTGACCCGCCAAACACGGGATTTATGCTTTGACTTCCGCAGCCGCCCGGACACGAAAAGATCCGCATCTCAGGCTGCAGCGAACATTGTATCAGAATCCGCCCGAAAATACAATCTCCCGCGTTTGACGGAATCCTTTCCCCGAAAAAAAGCGGAAATCAAATAGCCGTATCCGCCGATCTGTGTTATGCTTGACATCAGGAAGCCGGTGTCATAATGTATCCGGCCGGTCTTTGATGCCGCACTGCTTCGTGTGCTGCACTTTCATGGTATTGAACATTCCAAACGGAGGTTTTTATGGAACATAATTTTCTTTTAGAGGTCTGCTGCGGCAGCGCGGAAGATGTTTTGCAGGCAGCTTCCGGCGGCGCAGACAGAGTTGAACTGAATTCCTGTCTGTTTCACGGCGGACTGACTCCTTCCGTCGGT
>JAZUFC010000211.1:0-9168 GCA_045640465.1 Lachnospiraceae bacterium
CTGGAAGGCTTTGAAGCAAGAAGCGTATCCACCCTTTCCAGCGGTCAGCAGCAGCGTGTCGCGATCGCAAGAGCACTCGTGAACGAACCCGAGATCCTGCTTCTTGACGAGCCTCTCGGCGCACTCGACCTCAAGATGAGAAAAGAGATGCAGCTCGAATTAAAGGCCATGCATGACGAACTCGGCATCACCTTCATCTATGTCACCCATGATCAGGAGGAAGCTCTGACCATGTCCGACAAGATCGTTGTCATGTCCGACGGCAAGGTCCAGCAGATCGGCACGCCCGAGGATATCTACAACGAGCCTCAGAATGCATTTGTAGCCGACTTTATCGGCGAGAGCAATATCTTCAACGGCATCATGACAGGCGTGAAGACCGCCCGTTTTGCAGGCGGCACCTTCGCCTGTGTGGATGATGTTCCCGAAGGCACCCAGATCACCGCAGTCGTACGTCCGGAGGATGTGCAGATCACGGCTCCCGAAAAAGGTCAGATCCGCGGTCAGGTCACTTCCGTTATTTTCAAGGGCATGCATTACGAGATCACCGTACAGTCCGGCCGTTACGAAATGGTCATCCAGACCACGAAGAGCGCGACCGTCGGCGACAGTGTCGGCATGTGCGTGGATCCGGACGGCATCCACATCATGATCGCCGAAGATCATACCAATGTTTTCGCGGTCGACATGAACAGAAACCACCGTCTGGAGTACAACGGAACCGTTCTGGACACCAGCCTGACAAAGATCATCAAGGGCAGCCGCCGGAACGAAAACAAAGAGCTTCTTGACGAAAACGGCGAAGTGATCGATCCCGAAAAGATCCATATTCTTGCGGAAGTGGATCCGCAGGATATCCAGATGACGGATAACGCGGAGGAGAGCCTCATTCAGGGTACGATCTCCAACCTGATCTATAAGGGCGACCATTACAGCTACGTCATCAATACCGATCTCGGTCAGGATTTCATCGTGGACGATGAATATCTGTGGAACATGGACGACCGTGTCGGCCTCATCATTCCGGTCGACAAGATGCGTTTCACCGTCAAGAAATAAGGAGGCGCCATGAAGTTTTCCAGAAAAACCTTGGGAATACCTTATGCCGTATTCCTGCTGCTCTTTGTGGTGGCGCCGCTTCTGGTGCTGTTCTACTATGCCTTCACGAACGGTCAGGGACAGTTTACGCTCCGGAACTTCACCGGTTTCTTTACAGACCCGAACACGCTCGGTACGCTTGTATACAGCTTTGTGGTCGCGATCGTTTCCACGGCAGTCTGCCTGCTGATCGCATATCCGACCGCATACATTTTAGCATCAGGCAATCTGAAGTCCAGATCCGTGATCATCATGCTGTTCGTGATGCCCATGTGGATCAACTTCTCACTGCGTATCACGGCACTGAAAGAGATCCTGACCGTCATGGAAAAGAATCTGGCATTCTTCCCGTTCTTAAACTCCGTGATCGGTATGACATACGATTTCCTGCCGTTTATGATCCTTCCGATCTACAATACGATCTCACGTCTGGACACCTCCCTCATTGAGGCAGCAAAGGACCTGGGCGCAAATGACAGAAGCGCGTTCTTCCGCGTGACGCTTCCTTTATCCCTGCCGGGCATTTTAAGCGGCGTCTCGATGGTGTTCCTTCCGGCTATGACCAACTACGTGGTACTTGATATGCTGTACAACAGCACCTATATCATGGGCAGCCTGATCGGCAGCTACTTCTCCGCATACAACTGGCACGGCGGCTCTATGATCGCTCTGATCCTGCTTGCGCTGATCTGTGTATTCACCCTGATCTCCAACCGCATGGCTGACGGCGAAGAGATCAACAGAGGAGGTGCATTATTATGAAAAAAGCAGTTCGTCCTCTTATTCTTGCGATCGTACTCCTGTTTATCTATGCGCCGATACTGGTGCTTGCAGTCTACAGCTTTACGGATGCGACGCAGATCGGTGCGATCCGCGGCTTCTCTCTGCAGAACTATGTGACCCTGTTTACGACGGAATCCTTAAGAAGCATGATCGGCGGAACGATCGTTCTTGCGATCGGCTCCTCAGTGCTTGCCACCGTTTTAGGCACGCTCGGCGCGATCGGCGGCTTTTATTCCAGACACCGGATCACTTCCCTGTATAATACAGTCAACCAGATCCCGGTCATCAATGCGGATGTCGTGACAGGTTTCTCTGTCTGCATTCTGCTGGTCGTTGTTCTCGGCATCAGCAAGGATACCTACATTCCGCTGATCGTCGGTCATACGGTGCTTTCCGCTCCGTTTGTCTATCTTTCCGTGGTACCGAAGTTAAAGCAGATGGATTCGAGCCTTTACGAGGCTGCGCTCGATCTCGGAGCAACGCCCGCAGCGGCGCTTTTCAAGGTCGTGATCCCGCAGATCCTTTCCGGCATCATTTCCGGCTTTGCCATGGCAGTCACCCTGTCTCTTGACGATTATTTCATTGCCACCTATACAAAACCGGCGACCTTCGACACCATCAGTACCTACGTTGTCAATGCTACAAAGGGTTCCCACACCGAGATCAAGACCGCGCTCTGGGCGCTGTCGACCGTGATCTTTGTGATCGTTCTTGCGGCAGTGGCCGTCATGAATCTGAAGAGCGGCAAAAAAGCAGAAAGGGCTAAGGAAAGATGAGAAAGAAACTGACAAAACGCTTTTTCTGCATGCTTCTTGCAGCAGTTTTATTCACGGGCCTCTTTCCGGCCGGCGATGTAAAGGCATCCTCTGACGGAAACAGAAAGGAAGAGGAAGTCGTCCTTCGAGTCTGCAGCTGGGAGGAATATATTGACGAAGGTGACTGGGGCGAGGATGAAGTCATCGACCTCGAAAGCGGCGATATCTTCGGCGAGAATCACATGGCGGATGATTTCGAGGACTGGTATTACGAGACATACGGACAGAAGGTGCGCGTGGAGTATTCGACCTTCGGTACGAACGAGGATCTGTACAACATGCTGACTCTCGGAGACGTGTACGATCTGGTCTGCCCCTCCGAATACATGATCATGAAGCTCATGGCGGAAGACCGCGTGGCAAAGCTCTCCGAAGAGTTCTTTGATCCGGAGATCGAAACGAACTATTATATCCAAGGCGTTTCTCCTTATATCCGCAGCATTTTCGAGCGGAACGAGATCAACGGAGAGACCTGGGACAAATACGCGGCAGGCTATATGTGGGGCGTGACCGGTTTTGTCTACAATCCTGAAGTGCTTTCCGTTGAGGAGGCATCCACCTGGCATCTGTTTGAAAACCGCGATTACAGCCGCCAGATCACCGTGAAGGATAACGTGCGTGATACCTACTTTGCGGCAGTCGGCGCGCTGAAGTCCGAGTATCTGAAGGATGAGGAATTCAGGAACGATCCCGACTATCCGGTCCGTCTTCAGGAGGAGATGAACGACGTTTCTCTGGAGACCATCTACAAGGTGCAGGACTATCTGCAGGGCATCAAGGATAATCTGTATTCCTTTGAAACTGACTCCGGCAAGGCAGACATGATCTCCGGCAAGGTCGTTGCGAACCTTCAGTGGTCCGGTGATGCAGTCTACAGTATGGATCAGGCAGACGAAGATGACTTTACTCTGAATTTTCAGGTGCCGGAAGAGGTCACGAATATTTACTTTGACGGCTGGATTATGTTAAAATGCGGTGTAGAGGGCAATCCTGACAAGCAGAAGGCAGCTGAAGCCTGGATCAATTTCCTGTCCCGCCCGGACAACGTGATCCGCAACATGTATTACATCGGTTATACCTCAGTGATCGCCGGTGCCGAGGAGGACGGCCGGATCTACGAGTATCTGGACTGGAACTACGGCGCGGAAGAGGACGAAGAGGATGTTGTGGATTATCCTGTCACGTATTTCTTTACGGAGGATGAGGAGTCTGAGAATTATATCCTTACGGTCCCGGAAGAACAGCTTCAGCGTCAGCTCTATGCACAGTACCCGCCTGAAGACGTGATCAGCCGTGCCAGCATCATGGAATACTTCGATGCAAGCGTCAGCGAAGACATCAACCAAATGTGGATCCGTGTGCGTTGCTTCAATATCCAGCGCGTACCTTTAGCGGTATGGATCGTTCTGGCTGCGGTCATTGCAGCAGCCGTTTTCCTGTATTTCAGAAGAAAGGCACAGAAGAGAGCGGATTACCAATAAAACAAAAAGGAGTTCACTATGCTGGAAACCTGTAAGAAATTTTATGCGGACGTCGTCATCTGCGGCGGCGGTCCCGCCGGTGCGGCTGCCGGTATCGCAGCGGCAAGAGAAGGAAAGAGCGCAATTCTGTTAGAGCTTCGCGAGTCCCTCGGCGGACTCTGCACGAACGGTTATATCACCGGCCTTGCGGGCGTGGTGACCGGTATTGCGGAGGAATGGCTTCAGAGACTGGATAAGGAAGGACATGCGACCATTCGTCCGCATCTTCCCTGCGTCGAGCCCGAATACGGCAAGGTCATGCTGGAGAGAATGGTCCTGCAGGCGGGCTGTACGATCCTGTACGGCACACATGTGGTAGACTGTGAAGTCATTGACGGCCGCATCACAAAGATCATTGCATACTGCAAGCAGGGCAAGATCGAAGTCATCGGAAACGTCTTTATCGACGCGACCGGCGACGCAGACCTGACCATGGCAGCAGGCGCTCCCACCGTTGTCGGCGCACCCGAATTTGCAGGCCTCAACCAGTCCGTGACCATGGGCTTCCGTCTGGCTTATGTCAACATGAAGGAATATAACGAAGCGAACGATGCATGGAGAAAGGATCCGGAATTCGATCCCGAAGACAGCAGAAAGCGTTCCCTGATCGTTTACAGAGAGCATCAGGCTTATGCAGCCGGCGATCTGCCCGACATCTTAAGCCCCGGCAATATCGTCTATCCGATGCCCGTTAAGGACCCGACCTGTACCGATGTCACCCTCGATGCGACGCACAGCTTTGACTGCCGCAACGATGACGTTGTCGACCTGACAAGACAGATCGTTGACCAGCACCGCAAAGTCGTCTGGTTCGTGGAATTCTTAAGAAAATGGGTTCCCGGCTTTGAAGACTGCGTACTTGAGAGCATGGCGCCCATGAACGGCGTGCGTGATTCCAGAAGAGCGGTCGGCGAATATACCATGACCGGTGAAGACGTGGCAGCAGGCAGAAAGTTTGAAGACGGCGTCGTGCAGCATACCGAATTCTTCGATGCACATGTACCGACACCCGGCTTCCATACCGCGGTCCGTCATATCCATCTGCCCTATGAAGTTCCCGGCGCACTCTGCCGTCCTTCACAGGATGATGAGAATCACATGTTCCATCCGCTGGTACCGATGGGCGGTTACGAAGTCCGTGTGGATCCCAGAAACTACTGTGAGATCCCATTCCGTTCCCTGATCGCAAAAAATATCAGCAATCTTTTCACCGTCGGGCGCTGCTTCTCCGCAGACTTCCACGCATCCGGCTGCATCCGTGTCATCGCGCCCTCCATGTCCATGGGTCAGGCAGCGGGTATCGGTGCATCCATGGCGCTCGACAAGGATCTGAAGGCCCTGAAGGAGCTGAACGGAAAGCTCGTCCGTGAGCGTATGATCGGTCTCGGCGTGCCGCTGAACGAGGCACCCGGCGGCTACTGGAAGATGCTTCGCGAGTTCCCGGGCGAACCCCGCGTCGGCGCAGCCGATTCCGCGGAAATGGTCGGCCCGAACGGCGAACGTCCCGCAAGATAACAGTCATTCCGTATATAAAAACGGGGCTGCTGCACAGGCAAAAGTTTTTATCAGCTTTTTGCCGGGCAGCAGCCCTTTCTTATGAAATGATCTTCAGAATATCCGGAAGTGCGGATACCGTGTATGTCGGCCGGATCTCCGGGTGATCGTTCACGGTTCCCGGCGGGCAGTACCAGACCGTATCCAGAGAGGCGTTTACCCCGCCCAGAATATCGGACGTCAGCGAGTCGCCGATCATGATGCAGTCCGGACCGTAAGGAACCGTTTTGAAAACTTCGGAGAAATACTCTTTCGTGGGCTTCTGACAGCCGACCTTTTCCGAAATGAAAACGCCGGCAACATAAGGAAGAATGCCGGAAGCCTCCAGCCGCCGTTCCTGTACGAGTGCATCGCCGTTCGTACAAAGATAAACAAAGCCCCTTCCGGAAAGTTCCTGAATGAGCTCCATCGCACCGGGATAGACAAAGCATTCACGGGAAAGGAATTCAAGATAGGCATGATTTGCGTCCTGTCCGTCTGTTTCATAACCGAAATCCCGGAAAGCATCGATAAAGCGCTGCGGGAAGAAATACTCCCGCTCTGCAAGACCTTTTTCATAAAGCTTCCAGTAGCTTAAGTTGACATCATGATAGTGCGCGTGCAGTTCCTCCGTACAGGGGACACCGAGATGCGCGCAGAGCTTCCGGAAGGCCTCCGATTCCGAACGGTCAAAGTCAAACAGCGTTCCATCCACATCGATCAGAAATCTTCTGTATCTTCCCATTTGCAGTCTCCTTCCTTTGACAGGCGTTACTGAGCCGCCTGCCGGACAGCAGACGGGCTGAAACAGGCGGCTCAGCAGTATCAGTTTAACAGAAACAGGCCCGAAAAGAAAGGCTTTCTTGACGATTACTCTGTTTTGTTGTATAGTTATTCAGTTAAGGAAATCACAGGGACGGTTCGTTCAGGCCCGCCCGCAAGGAGATAAAGAGAGGAAAAGTCATGTTAGACATTAAGTTCGTAAGAGAAAATCCCGAGATCGTGAAACAGAACATCCGGAACAAGTTTCAGGACAGCAAGCTTCCCCTGGTGGACGATGTCATCGAGCTGGACAAAAAGAACCGTGACATCAAGCAGGAAGTCGAAGATCTGAGAGCAACGAGAAACAAAGTCTCCAAGCAGATCGGCGCTCTGATGGCTCAGGGCAAAAAGGAAGAGGCCGAGCTTGTCAAGGCTGAGATTGCCAAGGACGGTGCCCGCATCGACGAACTTTCCGAACAGGAAAAACTCGTGGAAGAGGAACTCACCAGAAAGATGATGCTGATCCCCAACATCATCGATCCGTCTGTTCCGATCGGCAAGGACGACTCCGAGAACGTGGAAGTGCAGCGTTTCGGCGAGCCGAAGGTTCCGGAATTCGAGATCCCCTATCATACACAGATCATGGAAAGCTTCGACGGCGTTGATATGGATGCGGCCGGACAGGTTGCCGGAAACGGTTTCTATTATCTGATGGGCGACATCGCAAGACTGCATGAGGCTGTTCTTGCCTACGCGCGCGACTTCATGATCGACAAGGGCTTCACCTTCTGCATTCCGCCCTTCATGATCCACGGCAACGTCGTGGAAGGCGTTATGAGCCAGAGTGATATGGACGCCATGATGTACAAGATCGAAGGCGAGGATCTGTACCTGATCGGTACTTCCGAGCATTCCATGATCGGCAAATTCATCGGCCAGATCATCCCCGAAAACAAGCTTCCCTATACCCTGACCTCCTATTCTCCCTGCTTCCGCAAGGAAAAAGGCGCTCACGGCAACGAGGAAAGAGGCGTTTACCGTATCCATCAGTTCGAAAAGCAGGAAATGATCGTCGTCTGCAAACCCGAGGATTCGATGACCTGGTACGAACAGATGTGGAAGTGGTCCGTGGAGCTGTTCAGAAGTCTGGATATTCCGGTCCGTCAGCTGGAGTGCTGCTCCGGCGACCTTGCAGATCTGAAGGTGAAATCCTGCGATATCGAAGCATGGTCTCCCAGACAGCAGAAATACTTTGAGGTATGTTCCTGCTCGAACCTCGGTGATGCGCAGGCACGCAGACTCAAGATGCGCGTAAAGGGCGAAGACGGAAAGAACTATCTGCCGCATACCCTGAACAATACCGTTGTTGCACCGCCCAGAATGCTGTTCGCATTCCTGGAGAACAATCTGCAGGCAGACGGAACCGTACTGATCCCCGAAGTTCTAAGACCTTACATGGGCGGCAAGGAAAAGCTGGTTCCGAAGAACTGAACTGTTTTGTCCGATTCCGGCGGGAAGGGCTGAAAGACCCTGCGCCGGAGATCCGGACGGAAAGAAAGATACATGCATGAATATTTGCGGGCGGTAGGTTTTCGCTCGATCAGGACAAAAAAACAGCTGAACGGGCTGATCGACAGGGTCATCAAAGATCCGGATCATCTGAGCATCGTTTCCACCGGTGAAGAGACCAATCTGGCCGTTGCGGAGAAGGAAGTCTCCGGACACGCCGGTATCGCTGTCGTGGGTGAGATCGATGAGCAGGGTACACTTGTGCCCGAGTACTATTTCCCCTACCTGAGTTCCTCGCAGATCTCCTCGGAAGCACATCTTTCGTGGGAAAAGCAGGCCGCAAAGGACGGATACATCGGCATGTGCGAAGACTACCGCATGGGAATGGCGCTGATCTTCTTTGTGCGGAACATGACAGAGATCGCAAGAAGCGAATACGAGGATCCCTTTCACGCCGATTTCAGTAAAGTCGCTTTTTCCGCACTGGCGTCGGAAGGCACCGTGCTCCTGCCTCTTCTGAAAAACGAAAAGGTCCTGAAAAAGGCCGAAGAGGATACCAGAAAACGGAGCCGCCTGATGGAACAGGCCCGCGAGGGCAGCCCCGAAGCCATCGATGCGATCGCAAGAAGCGATATGCAGGCTTATCAGCGCATCGTGCACCGCCTGAGAGAATCGGACGTTTTTACCGTTGTCGAAAGCTTCTTTATGCCCTACGGCATGGAATCCGACCAGTATTATCTGATGGGTGATATTCTGGCTCTCCAGACCGTCACAAACGAGTGGACAAAGGAACAGTTCTACCGCATGCTCGTCAATTCCAACGGCATGACCCTCTCCGTGGCAATTCACACCGAAGACCTTGAAGGCGTACCCGCAGTCGGCGACCGCATCAAATGCCGCGCCTGGCTGATGGGCGATATGAAACGGTGAAATAGCTCTGTTCAAACAGAGAGTTTTCGTGTATAATAGAAACAGAATGAATGGCTGCCTTCTCCGTCAGGCAAAGTGCTGAAACACAAAAAGTCAGTATTTATGCCGGAAAATGAAGGTTTTGTTCTCTTAGTTAAATGGATATAACAGGAGCCTCCTAAGGGGCAGGTGAGCCTGCCGCTTAGAGAGAAAAAGAAACTCCATAAAAAATCAAATAG
>JAZUFC010000212.1:0-9127 GCA_045640465.1 Lachnospiraceae bacterium
CGCTTGTAAAATACGTCACTGCACGCTTCGCTGTGCCGTACATCACAAGGAAAGGCTGATAAGCATCATTTGTGCCGAAGCCTTCGACGTTGTAAATAGCACCAAAGCCCTGTTTGATCATCACATTCATCGCCGCGACAGAGCCGTTGACTGCGCCCTTCAGATCCACATTGATCAGAAAATCCACTTCTTTTTCCGGAAGTTCCCAGATGTAATGAGAACTCTGATTGACACCTGCATTATTGATCCAGATATCCAGTGTCTCAAAGGTCTCCTTCGCCTTTTGTGCCAGTGCTTCCACTTCGTCACGCTTCGTGACATCGCATTTCATGCCGATCACAGCACCGCTGCCGGAGGAAGCTGAAAGCGTTTCAACCGCCTTGTTCAGATTTTCTTCGTTAATGTCCGATAAAACAACGTTGAAGCCGTTCTTCCTGAAATTCTTTGCAAGCTCGAAGCCCAGGCCCCGGGCACTGCCGGTGATAACTACTGTTTTCATGATGATCCCTCTCTTTGCTCTTCACGGAGTCTCTGTCTCCGTGATATCCTTACCCAACTATATCATACATATTTAATTTAGAAAAGGAGTAATCGTATAATTCAAGTTATGCAATCATCACAAAAATCAACATTTTGCGCATGATCTGTGGTATACTGAACGCGTAAGAAATGATTCGGGACTGCCGCGGATGATGACGCACGAACCAGTCTGCGGTTTTTGACATTACAGGAGACGGAAAGATGTTTTCAAGACTTGACAACAAAAGAAATGAATGGATGCTGAACGGTTCTTTTGCAAAAAAAGGATATGACTGGTGGTGGCATTCTTTTACTGCAGTCAATGAACAGACCGGTGAAGAAAAGCCGTTCTTCGTTGAATTTTTTACATGCAATCCCGCGCTTGGCGGAGATCGTCCGGTATTGGGACAATTGCCCGAAAACAAGGCTGAAGGGATCAGGCCGTCTTATCTGATGATCAAAGCAGGCTGGTGGGGGGACGATGCTGCGCAGCTCCATAAATTCATCGCCTGGAATGATGTGAAGATCAAAGCAAAGGCCCCTTATTCTGTTCAGTCCGGGGATTTCTTCGCATCTGATACATGTCTTAAAGGAAATATTGAGATCAGCCGCGAAGAGTCAGAAGCGCATCCTGAATATATGTGCGGATACGGATCCATGTCATGGGATCTGAAAATTGACAAAAAGATCGCCTATAATGTCGGTTACGGCGCAAGCCGCCTTTTCAGAGCCATCAAAGCGTTTGAAATGTACTGGCATGCCGAAGGGATGAAATCACTGTATGAAGGAACGGTTATTCTTAACGGACAGCGCTATAGTGTAAAACCGGAGACCTCATTCGGATATGCCGACAAGAACTGGGGAAGGGGATTCACATCACCGTGGGTCTGGTTATCGTCGAATAATCTGACGAGCAGCATTACCGGAAAGAAGCTTGAAAACAGTGCATTTGACATAGGCGGCGGAAGACCGAAGATATATTTTATTGCGTTGGAGAGAAAGCTTCTCGGCGGATTCTTTTATGAAGGAAAAGAATACGACTATAATTTTTCGAAGTTCTGGACCTTCCCGAAAACCGTATTTGATGCAGCCGAAACAGAAGATAAGATCATCTGGCATGTCAGACAGGAAAACCGGAAGAGCATCATGATCAGCGATATCGAGTGCTTGAAAAAGGATATGCTTTTGGTAAATTACGAGGCACCTGACGGATCAAAAAGGCATAACAGACTCTGGAACGGCGGCAGCGGCACAGGGACGATCAGGCTGTACGAAAAAACACAGGACGGCAGAGAAAAACTGATCGATGAGATCACAGTGAAAAATGCAGGCTGTGAATACGGCGAATACTGCTGAATGCAGCAGATTGCAGGACGATCTCCGTAATACGACAGGAGCGTGAAAAACACGAAACGCTTTGGAAGCGCCTTTTGACATAGAGCAGTACATAATTTGATACTTTTCTCGAAATCGACTTTCTTTTTTTTATAGTATATCGGCTCCGTTTCCTTTATGATGCTTGTAAGCGGGTCTTTTGACTTCGCGGATGCAAAAACGAAAAGCGCAAGCTTTATAAATTAAAATAATAAGGAGGAACCAAAATGGAAAAACTGAAAATCGGTTTTATCGGCTGCGGCGGTATCGCAAACGACAAACATTTCCCCGGAATGGCAACTCAGAGAGACAGAATTGACATGTATGCTTTCTGTGATCTGATCCCCGAAAGAGCTGAAGCTGCACGCAAGCAGTACGGCTGCGAAGGCGCAAAGGTCTTCACCGATTACAGGGAACTGTTAGCCTGCCCCGAGATCTATGCTGTTCATGTCCTGACACCGAATGTCATGCACTGCGAGATCTCTGTTGCTGCAATGAAAGCCGGCAAGCATGTCATCTGCGAAAAGCCCATGGCTGCCACCTACGAAGACGCAAAGCTGATGTACGATACCCATATTGAAACAGGCAAGATCCTGACCATCGGTTATCAGTACCGTCACAACGATGCCAACAAGGCAATGAAGTCTTACGTTGAGACCGGTGCGCTCGGCAACATCTATTACGCAGAAACCACCGCTTTCCGTCGCCGCGGCATCCCCACATGGGGCGTGTTCACGAGCAAGGCTGATCAGGGCGGCGGACCGCTGATCGACATCGCTACACATTCTCTTGACCTGACTCTGTGGATGATGAACAACTACGAAGTCGCATCCGTTACCGGCTGCACATTCGCAGAGATCGGCCCCGTAGCAACTCCCGATGAAATGGGCAACTCCTTTGGACCGTGGGATCCCGCGAAATACGAACTGGAAGACTCTGCTTTCGGTTTCGTCCGTATGAAGAACGGCGCGCTGATCATTCTTCGCTGCTCATGGGCGCTCAACATCATTCCGGTCGAAGGAAGTGTCCGTCTGTGCGGCACCAAGGGCGGTATTGATGCAAACAACGGTGTAACTGCCAACCATGTTATCGCAAACCGTCAGATCGATTCCAAGATCGAAACCAGAAGAAGACAGATGATGCCGAGAAACACCATCGACCGCAATCCGCAGGTTCCTGCGAATGTAGCCGAGGCTCAGATCTGGGTCAATGCACTGTACGGCGAAGGCGAACTGTTCGTCACACCGGAGCAGGCTCTGACCGTCACCAAGATCCTTGATGCGATCTACAAGTCTGCAGCAAGCGGAAAGACCATCTATTTTGATGATTGATCTGTAAAAGCTGTATCATGAATTTCAGCATAAAGCAGCCGGGTATTTGCGTACCCGGCTGCTGCTTTTCGCAAAACCGATCGAAACTCAAAAATGCAAAACAGGGTTTTCGATAGAACAGCAGGGCACTGCCTTGTGGTCCGGTAAGCATATACTATAATAGGGAAGATACCATATAAGCAATAGCTGTTTAGAAAACTATCTAAATAGCTATTGCTTTTTTGCTGCCGCGGGAGTATTATGTATTTAGGCAAAAATCTAAATTCCTGCAGATTGAATCTGTTTACGAAAGGAGTCGGTTTCATGAGTTTTAATGAAACGATGAAAGCTCTGTCAGATCCTACCCGGCGAGCCATCCTGAATATGCTGAAGAACCGGACAATGGCAGCGGGAGATATCGCTTCGCAATTTGATATGACAGGTGCTACGGTCTCGCATCATCTGTCAATATTAAAGAAGGCAGGATTGATTGCAGAGAACAAGCAGAAAAACTACATTTATTACTCATTGAATGCTTCCGTTCTGGAGGAAGTTCTATTGTGGATCACAGATTTGAAAGGAGAGCAGAACCATGAACGAGAAGAAGATTGATAAAAAGGCGTTCATCCTCAGCAGTATGGTATGTCTGATTCCGGTAATTGCCGGTATCATTCTTTATGCGAAACTGCCGGACACCATAGCAACGCATTGGGATTCGGCCGGAAATGTAAACGGAACCAGTTCCAAATTTGTCGGCGTCATCGTATTTCCGGGAATACTGCTTCTGATCAATATGCTCATGCAACCAATCATGCGGACAGATCCGAAATACGCAAATATGGGAGAAAAGATGAAGCTGTGTGTGCAGTGGATCATCCCGGCAGTCTCCATCGTGTGTTCGGGGACAACACTTTCCCATGCGCTTGGAATCGCTGTTCCGGTACAGGTGATCGCCCCTATGCTGTGCGGTATGATTTTTGTTGTGATCGGCAATTATCTTCCAAAGACACAGCAAAGCTATACTCTGGGCATCAAACTTCCATGGACCCTCCACAGTGAGGAGAACTGGAACAGGACCCACCGGCTGGCAGGCTATGTCTGGGTGATCTGCGGCCTCTGTATGACCATCGCCAGCCTGCTGCCATATCGTCGTATTACATTTCCTGTACTTTTTGCGTGTATGGTTCTGATTCCGACGGTTTATTCCTATCTTTATTACAGGAAGGAAAAATCGAAATAATCAGAAAATTGCCTGACTTACTGTTTTATTTCGGCTTCTTTGCCAGATTTCGTTCCGGTCGAACTTCTCGGCCTCAATTGCAGAGGCGCTTATGAAGCTGGATTTTGTTGCAGAAACAGTAGGAGTCAGCCGTCAGGCTGTTTCCAAATGGGAAAGAGGTGCTTCTGATCCGAGCACTACAAATCTGATGGCTTTAGCAAAACTCTTTGGTGTGAGTGCAGAAAATTTACTGAAAGAAATGAAATGAATCCAGGTTTGATCTTTTTATGCGGCAGTTCTTCATGGAACTGCCGTTTTTATGATAATATAGAAAAAGTGTAACCAACTCTGTGCAGAAAACGATAAGAAGGGTGAAGGCCTTAGTCATTATCAGAGAGAGGAGGCAAGAGTTTTTGGAAGACGACAAGATCGTTCAGCTATATCTGAACCGCGATGAGACAGCTGTCAGACAGACTTCTGAGAAGTATGGTCCGCGGCTTCGCGCAATCTCATATAGGATCACCGGCGACAGGGAGACATCCGAAGAATGTGAAAATGACACGTATCTGGAGACGTGGAATCGTATCCCGCCGAGTGAACCCAAGGAATATTTCTACGCATTTCTTGTAAAGATCACCCGTGCGCTCTCCATCGACCGGTGCCGTGAACGCACAAGATTAAAGCGGAGCAGCTGCATTGTTGAGCTTACGGATGAACTTGAAATGTGTATTCCGGCTGTGAATGATGTTGCGGATGATGTGGTGGCAAAGCTTCTTGGAGTAGCGATCAGCCGTTACCTGTACACTCTGTCCGATGAAAAACAGGTCATATTCATACGCAGATATTTCTATCTGGATACCGTGTCGGAAATAGCCAAACGCCTCTCGATCAGTGACAGCAAGGTTAAAACCACATTATTCCGGGTTCGCAGCGAACTTCGGAATTATCTTATCAGGGAGGGTTACACATTATGAAAAAAGACAAATTGGATGCTATCGGCTATATTGACGATCAGCTTGTCGAAAAGGCAGACAAATACAACGATGTAAAGAAAAAGAACACATGGATCAAGTGGGGTGCAATAGCAGCTTGCTTTGTTCTTGCTGCGGTGCTTGGTATCGTAGGATTCCAAAGCGGATTGCTGGGGACAAAGAACGAGACTGTTACCATGGAAAACGGGGAATCCATAACATTCGTTAATGGTAATGTACCCATGGCTTCAATAGACATGAATATGACATCAAGAGCCATGAACAGTGAAGAAATCAGTCTTCTGTTTGCCGGTCTGCCTGTCATCGCCAATGTTTACTTTGATACAGAGACACACAATGCTGTCGGTCTTGAGGGAAAAATCGGTAATGGCAGATTGATTGTATCGACTATCGGCGTGAATCCTTCGGATACTGTTGTTGAAGGTGATGAGTATACCTCAACAGTAAACGGTACGGATGTTAATGCCGGCTGCTTTGTCACAAAGGCGAATAGCAAAGGCATCAAGACCTCAATCTATTATGCCGCCGTAAAAATCGGTGAGAACAATGTCTATGTTGAATTCGCCGGCGACGAAAGAGAAAGTGAAACATTGAAAACAGACTTAGCAGACAGCCTTCAGAAATTGATTGAAAACGGAGAATTTGATTTAAGCATAATTCGTGAATAACATATTCAGCTGATTTTGATTGATTTTATTTGTGGTTTCGCATAGAATTCTTAGTATGGAAGAATAGTTCAGTTCTCACTCTGGAGGAATGTTTATGCGGCACATAATGAAAAAATGGTGGCAGTATCTTCTGCTGATACCGGGATGCCTGCTGATCGATCTGCTGCTGTATGTACTGGCTGTATATATAGACAGCGCTGCAACCGACAGCAATCAGGGACCTGCGACTCCCTTTATCAGCGGGACAGTCCTGATCATACTCGGGATCATTACAGTGATCGTAACGTTATATGCACTGATTCAGTGTATCCGCTCCCTGAAAAACAAAACCTGAACGGATTCTCTTGACTCATCCCTTAGAGGATAGAATAGAGTGTCAGATGTGGAAAGGAGATTTCAGAAAATGCTTAAGATCAGTGAATTTTCAAAACTCTCACATCTGACTGTAAAAGCTTTGAGATTTTATGAAAAAGAAGGCCTTCTGAAGCCCGCCTCCGTTGACGAATGGAGCGGTTACAGGTTTTATGAAACTTCTCAGCTTGAAATCGCTGCAAAGATAAAGTCATACAGACAGCTTGATCTGTCGATTGAAGAAATCAAAGCAGTTTTCGGCGGAACTGATGTGAAAGAGATCCTGCGGGAGAAGATCAGATCACTTACAAAAGAAAAGCAGCTCATTGAATCCCGTCTTTCCATAATCAATTCAATTTTGGAGGACGAAGAGATGAAATACCAGGTTACAGAGAAAGTGATACCCGAAAAGATCGTTTATACCGCAGAAACAGTTTTAAAGACTTATTCGGATAGCATGCAATGGATCCCGTCTGTCGGGCAGGAGTGTCTTAAGCTGAATCCTGACATGAAGTGCGCGGAGCCGCCTTATGAATTCTGTGAGTACCTTGACGGCGAGTATAAAGAGACCGATATTCGTATCAGACACAATGAAGCCGTAACGGCATTCGGGAAAGAGAATGAGCTGATCAGGTTCAAAACACTTCCTGAAGCAAAGGTTCTAAGCATATATCATAAAGGCTCATACGCAAATATAGGTGAAGCATACGCGTTTCTTATGAAATACGCAGAGCAGAACGGATATACGGCTGCAGGCCTTGCCCGGGAATGCTACATTGGCGGAATCTGGAACAAAGAATCCGAAGAAGACTGGCTGACTGAGATCCAGCTGCCGATTGAATAACGAATCATCATTGTATAGATCGCTGCGCGATGACCCGCCGGGGCTGTAGCGCAGCGATTTTGATTACTCCGGGCGATGATAGTCCTTTTATCACGACCGTAGGCAAGAATACTCCCACCTCAACGCAATAACGTAGGTGGCGAGATGAATTGCCGAACATACGGTCGATTTTTCCTTGCAAATCTCTCTTATTTGTGCTATTATATACTCAGTACTAAGAGAAAGAAAGCATGATATTTACTATGAAATTCGACACAAATAATCATTCAGTGTTCAGCATGCATTATCACCTTGTCATGGTTGTCAAATACCGCAGAAAGGTGATTAATGATGCTATTTCTCTCAGACTGCGGGAAATCTTTGAGAACATCGCTCCTGACTACAATATTTCAGTTGAAGAATGGAATCATGACATGGATCATGTTCATGTACTCTTCCGTGGAGAACCGAAGTCAGAGCTTTCCAAGTTCATCAACGCCTATAAATCCGCCAGCAGCCGGCTTATCAAGAAAGAGTTTCCGGAGCTCCGTCAGTCTCTCTGGAAGGAAATGTTCTGGAGCCGGTCATTCTGTCTTTTGACAACCGGCGGAGTTACGATCGATATTATCAGACAATACATCGAGTCTCAGGGAGAGTAATGGATAAAGTCATACGTTACCGGCTGTATCCGGATGATAAACAACTGAATATCATCAATCAGATCATCGGCTGCTGCAGATTCGTATATAATCAGGCTCTCAGCTGGAAGAAGCTTGCTTATGCCGCTGATGGAACGACTCTGAACTATTCGGACTGTGCTTTTGGTCTCACAAGGATCAAAAAGATGTATCCCTGGCTTTGTCAGGCTGATTCTGCGGCATTGCAGCAGTCCCTCCGGCATCTTGAAAAAGCCTTCGAACGGTTCTTCACAGTAAAAGGTACAGGATATCCGAAATTCAAATCAAAACACAAAAGCCGCAAAAGTTACAAAACTGTACTGACAAACGGAAACATTGCTGTACTTTCGGACTCTGTAAAACTTCCAAAGGTCGGTATGGTAAAAGCTTCGATTCACAGAGTTTCGGAAGCGGGCTGGATCCTGACATCGTGCACTGTCTCTGTGGAAGGAGACGGAAATGTATTCTGTTCCTGCCATTTCGCAACACCGGAGGAGGTTCCCGTAATAAGTATCAACTCTTCTAATGTGATCGGTCTGGATTATAAATCAGACGGCCTGTACATGGATTCGGAGGGTCATGTATGCGGGACTCCCAGAGCTTACCGTACAGAACAGGGAACTCTTGCAAAGAAACAGCGTGAGCTCAAACATAAAACGATCGGTTCGGCGAACTATAATAAACAGCAGAAACGGATCGCAAAAGTTCATACAAAGATCAAAAACCGCAGAAATGATTTTCTTCACAAAGAATCATTGAGGATAGCCAACTCGTATGATGTTGTTTGTGTAGAAACTCTGAACATGCGTGAACTGTCGAATAAGTCATTTGGCAACGGAAAAGCCACTCTGGATAACGGATACGGGAAGTTCCTTGACCTTCTTGAATATAAACTCAAGAGACGGGGGAAAGTTCTGGTCCGGGTAGATAAATGGTATCCGTCATCACAGATCTGTCATGTATGCGGTACAAAGAATCCCGAGATAAAAGATATCCGGATACGCAGATGGAAATGCAGCTGCTGCGGGAATACGCATGACCGGGATCTGAATGCCGCGATCAATATCAGGAACGAAGGGCTTCGTATGTTAAGCGCTGAATAAGAGAGCATGTTGGAAAATTCGATGTGGAATATGTAAGAGAGTATCATAGAAAGGGATACGCCTTATCCGGTGTGCCGATCATATTTTATCA
>JAZUFC010000213.1:0-16927 GCA_045640465.1 Lachnospiraceae bacterium
TTTTTGAACTGTCAGTAGACACTATTTAAGGCAATGAAACTCCGGTGGGGCTGTAATTAAGTCAAATAAAACCACAGAGATGAAGAGGATGTATCGTGCTGCGGACCTGCTGCTGTTTGATGACATTCAATACTATTGTGACAAAGAAGTCTCCTGTGATGCGCTGTTCGATCTTTACGAATATCTGCGAAACTCAGGTAAACAAATCGTCATTACAGCAGACAGGCCGCTTGAGGAACTGCATATGCAATATGATTCAGGGATCCGTCTGATAAAACATTTGATTTACGGGACGGTGGTTTCATTGAATGAATAAATACATTCTACTGTTATAAATCATCCGAAAAGCTA
The DNA here is from genome assembly GCA_045640465.1 of Lachnospiraceae bacterium. Taxonomy (GTDB): domain Bacteria; phylum Bacillota; class Clostridia; order Lachnospirales; family Lachnospiraceae; genus UBA1267. Next base: position 352 of record JAZUFC010000213.1, read on the forward strand.
TTGCGGTCAGTCTCTATGGAAAAGGGACAACCGGGAGATGCAGAAAAATAATGCAAAAGAACAGGAGGCCAGTATGCCGGTTCATTATGTAAACAAAGAAAACATCACGACAGAAGTGCTGAACAATATTATAGAGGGTCACAAAGGAACAGAGACCGGTTTTCATGGCTTTGACAGACTTACCGGCGGCCTTATGAAAGGTCAGCTGTATGTTATCGGTGGAAGGCCGGGTATGGGAAAAACTGCATTTGCACTTAATCTGATGGAAAATCTGGCAGTCCATTCTCAAAAAAAAGTCGTTGTCTACAGCCTGGAGCATACTGCAGAGCAGCTGATTGAGAAACTGATTCAGATCGATGCCGGAATCTCATCAGAGGAATGTCATGACCCGGACAGAACAACATTATATTCTTTACGTGCTGCCGCAGAAAGGATCTCTGTTTCCGGTCTTATAGTCGATGACAGCATTACTGTTGATTTTGCGGAAAAACTGGAAGATCGAAAAAACAACGAGTTGAATGATGCGGATGCAGTGATCATCGATCATCTGCAGCTGATACCGGCGGGGCGCGGCAAAAGATTTCAGTCAAGACGGGAAGAAACAGAACACAGTATAAGGACCCTGAAGAATATTGCGCGGACTCTGAACATCCCTGTAATCGTTTTATCTCAGTGCGGGAGGATGTGCGAACAGCGCGTTGATCACAGGCCGCTTTTGAGTGATCTCAGGGATACCGGTGTTATCGAAGAATGTGCAGATGTAGTTGCCTTTATATACCGGGATGAATACTACCGGTCTGAAGATACTGAGTGTGCGGGTGCTTCTGAAATGATCGTAAGAAAAAACAGATTCGGCAGAACCGGTACTGCAAGAATGGCTTTTTCGCAGGATACACTGACTTTTTCCGACTTCCCGGTACATCGGTAATACAGAAAGTTCAAATACCTCGTGCGTCATAAATGGTGCATCACTTTTCTTAAAATAGGAGCAGAAAAGAGAAATCACAGAAAATGACCGGAGGAGAAACGAATGCAGTTCTATAAATATTCAGGAATCATCTCAGACCCGAAATGGTCGAAGGAATTTAACGAATTTGGTTTGACCGGGAAAGCGATCCGTGCAATTGCAATGAAGAGCAGTTCATTCAATCAGGGACTTCATAAAAAGGCCTTTTACTTTGTGAGTGATGCTTCAGAGAAAGTGATTACGATCGGGATCCTCATAAAAGAACTCAGATCACCGGAAAAACAGGCCGGTTCCTTTGCAAGAGCGATCGGATTTACAATGAAAGATATTGTTCTTGAGGAGATCACGTTCAGTTCTTTTCGGGATCTGCTTTCCAGAGCTGACAGAAGAGATTTCATCAATGATGACGATACGGTTCTGGAAGAATTTGATCTGAACAGACTTATCGGTTACAGGGGAATCGATTTTGAAGAAGGACTGATAGAAGACCATGAAAAAGAAGACGTTTATGAAACAGCCCGCAAATTCCTTTCCAACGAAACACTTCTTCCTGAACTGGACCGGATCTACGCTGCAAAAACCAGATATGCAGCATCCGGGCATCCGGTGCACTATATGATACAAACAGATGATGAGGAGATCAGAAAAGGAATGTATCGTCTTCTTGCAGAGGCGCTGTATGCAAACGGAAGGATCTCTTCCAGAAGATACAGTTGTCTGTCGTTCAAGCCCGGAAGCGGTTTCTCCAGAACCTCACTGGAATGTCTATATAAAAGCAGTTTCGGCGGAGTAGTGATCGCAGAATATCAGGCAGGCGATGATACGGAGGATGATCATGCATCCGGCATCCGGGAAACGGTTAAAGACATCTGCGGTATCATGCAGAAATACCGGAATCAGGTGCTCACAGTGTTTTGTCTTCCGAGAAGCTGTGCCGCTTCAAGAAGTTACATTTACGAGTATCTCGGCAATACAGGTATCATAGAACTGAAAGAGGAGTTTGCTTACGCGAAGAGAGCAGAGGAATTCCTGAAAATGCTTGCTTCTGAAGTGCATATCAGGACCGACAAGGCACTTTTTTCGGCAATCGAAACAGAAAAAGGCTATCTTGCACCGGAACTTCGGGATCTGTTTGACAGCTGGTACGCAAACAAGCTGAAGACAAAGATCTATCCTCAGTACAGCGGGATCACTTCCGCAAAACGCGAAGCGGCAAAGACTGATCCCACGGGCTCGGCTTATGAAGAATTGACGGCAATGCCCGGACTTGCAGAAGCAAAAAAAGTCATCGGCCAGGCTCTGGATTACTATAAAGCGCAGAGACTTTTTGCGGATAAAGGAATGAGTGAAGCCAGGCCTGCGATGCACATGGTGTTTACCGGAAACCCGGGCACGGCGAAAACAAGTGCCGCCAGACTCTTTGCCCGTATCATGAGGGAAAACGGACTGCTTTCCAAAGGAAACCTGATCGAAGTAGGACGTTCGGATCTGGTTGGAAAATATGTCGGATGGACAGCACCGACCATTAAAAACAAGTTCCGGGAAGCGAAGGGCGGTGTTCTTTTTATTGATGAAGCTTATTCGCTGGTGGATGACCGTTCCGGCTCATACGGTGATGAGGCGATCAATACGATCGTTCAGGAAATGGAAAATCACAGGGAGGATGTGATCGTTATTTTTGCCGGCTATCCTGCAGAAATGGAAAAGTTCCTTCAGAAGAATCCGGGCCTCCGGTCCAGAATCGCTTTCCATGTACCGTTCGCGGATTACAGCACGGAAGAACTCATAAAGATCGCCGGGGTGATCGCATCACAAAAAGGACTTTGCTTATCTGAAAATGCGGAGGAAAAGCTCAGACCTGTGTTTGACCGTGCAAAAGAGAATGCTGATTTCGGAAACGGCAGATATGTCCGAAATATTATTGAAAAGGCCAGAATGGCACAGGCATCGCGTCTTTTGAGCATGGATGTTGATGCTGTAACCGCGGAGGACGTGAGGACGATTCTGGCCGGTGATATCGAAATACCTGAAGAGCATGTACACGAAAAACATGCTTTCGGCTTTGTTGCGTGAACCGCTCACCACCTGTGCATACACGTTGAGGTGGGGCATTCTTGCCTGCAGTCGTGATAAAAAAATGTCCGCTCAGCGCAGACTATAAGATCATGCACCGGATCAGGTTCATATAAAATGATATGATGTCAAGGTCAAGGGCTCTTCCCAAACGCACGCTTGCGTACAGACGGAGGTGGTGGAGAAGGCTCTTTGACCGCAGCATCATGATATGATACGAATCACTCAAGAACAGCTTTCAGGAGGAGGATTGAAAATGAATATCTGTGTTTACAAAAAAGATGAATCCAAAAAGGTAAAGATCCTTGGTGCAACGCTTCTCTCATACGATGAGATCCTTGAGATCGAAGAACGTGTTAATAACTGGTTTGAGAGAGTAATCAGGCCTGAAATCGGGTGAGCTGTTTCAATGAGCAGGATCTGTGCCATAACAGAGAGCGGCAGTCTGACATTTTCACCGGTGCCGTTCTCTGTTTCCTCTCCCGAAAGGGAATTCATTTCTAAAGAACGTTTTTTAAGATTTTTCCGATATATGCTCAGGAAAGAAGATCCTGTGATCCGACATGAGATCCGATACACTTTCTTTCGTGAAAAGATCGATACCGGCAGATACCCGGAAGAATCTCTTCGTAAACTGAAAGAAAAAACTGACGGAAGAATTCCGGATGCTGCTTTGTACGAAGTTCTCTCACAGGCATTCGGTTACAGCGACGTGAACCCGAAGAGAGTTCGTGATGAGTACCGGTCATATTTCTGTTTCAGGGAAGATCTGGAGATGTTTCTTCTGCAGTATGGAGCATCGGCTGAAAATACTTCTCCGCACAGTGTACGTCTGATCACAGAGTATTCTGTCAGAGGGCAGCTTAAGGAGGCTTTGCGGACGCAGAAAGTGATACTTCCCGAAAAACTTCCTGTCTGGTTCGCTTCATTCATGAAGGCCGTTCACCGGATCCCGTCAAGAAGCAGCGTGATCCGTCTGTATGATATCGAATATGACAGTTTCTGCAGGCAGGAAACAGGCGCGTAAGAATACTGAGAACGGGAACGTATACCGGCTTCGAGTCAGGGCCAATAGAAACATGATCAGAAATCAGATTATTATTCATAAATCATTCAAAATTCACTAATGCACCGTTTATGACGCTGATGATTGAGTATCATACATGGTGTCGGCAAATTCATAACAGTTTTCCATATAGAGTACGTGAGGGACAAGCCCTGTGACCGTACAGCAACCTGCCTGAAGGCAAGGTGCTAAAGCTTGGATGATGGAGAGATCTGAACAGGAGCTCACCGTCAGGTGAGCTTTTACTTTTTGAGAGGTATGAATGGATAAAAACATTTTAGATACGCCCGAAACACAGAAAACGGAATATACTGAATCGGCTTTTCAGGAGGCGATTCCGGAAATTTCTTTTTCTGTCAACGGAACGCATGTCATAATAAGAATAAAAATCATTGCCGGTGCTGACAGCTATGAGGTGTACCAAAGCAGGACGCCTCGCGGAAAGTATACAAAAGTAACAGGCAGTCCTTCTCCGGTAATAGAGTTTTATGTTCCGGACGGGAAAGCATTTTATTATAAGGCCCGTGCCCTCCGTGGTACCGGTGATGATAAGGCAGCAACAAAGTATTCCAAACCACAGTTCATTGATCTGATCAGCGCTGCGAAAATGCGTGATGAGAGAATGGACGGTTTCTTTAATGCACTGAAGAATGTTGGAGAGATCCTTTCTTTTGAAGATCTTGACATAGCGATTGCATCACTGAAGGTTGCCGGTCTGGAGGCTCGTGAGAAAGAAACACGCCGTAAACTTGAAGAAGAGGCCAGAAAGAAAAAGAATGAAATTGAGGCTCAGAACAGGCGCAGGCAAGAGGCTGCGAAACGCGCTGCAGACCGTCGTGAAAGGAGGCGTATTGAGCATGTAAACGAAGTTACGCGGATGGATCTTCCTGTTGACTTTGTGAATGCCTATAGCGATGATGACAGAGTCTCCGAACACTGTGAATCCATTTCGGATGCGCTTATGATGTCTCTGGATATGCTTGGCCTTGTTGACATTGAGTTCATTGCGGCGGTAACGGGTGAAGACATGAAAACAGTTATTGAAAATCTGCGCGGGTCCATTTATCAGAATCCTCTTCACTGGAATGAGATTTTCTACAAGGGATGGGAAACTGCAGATGAGTATCTCTCCGGCAATCTTATGCACAAATATAAAGTGGCAAAAGAAGCGAACGAGAAATACAACGGGTATTTTCAAAACAACGTTACGGCTCTTGAAGGCATTATCGAGCCAGACATCGCGGCAGAAGATATTTATGTAACGCTTGGGTCGCCCTGGATTCCGACGGATATTATTGATGACTTTATTGCATATATGGCTTTTGGCGGAAATCTGAACAGCAGCGAAGCAAAGGAATACTACAGTATCAGTCGTTACAGCGATTATGCAGTCCGCCATGATGAGTATACTGGCTATTGGGAAATCCCTGAAAAGACACGTTTCCGTACCAGTCATTTTCACGGCATGTTTGAAGAAGTCAATTACAAGATCTATGGAACAGATCGGATGGATATGCTTTATGTACTGGAAAATACGCTGAATATGAAGACTCTTTCGGTGTATGATTCCAAGGACCCGACAGATCCCGGCTGCAAGGTCAGAGTAATCAATCAGAATGAGACGGTAAAACTTCTGGAGAAGCAGAGATACATGATTGAAGTTTTCCGGAATTGGGTCTGGGAAGATGAAGATCGTAAGAGAAGACTTCAGGCTGCTTATTGCAGAAAATACGGAAACATCAGAAAGAGGGTCTATGACGGATCTTTCCTCGAACTTCCTGGACTTAGTGATAAAGTAAAACTTTACGATTATCAGAAGAATGCAGTTGCAAGAATTCTGTTCTCCCCGAACACGCTTCTTGCACATGGTGTTGGCTCCGGAAAGACATATATCATGATTGCGGCGGGCATGGAACTCAGACGGCTCGGAAAGTCAAAGAAAAATCTTTATGTTGTGCCCAATAATCTGATAGTTCAGTGGGAAAGTGTGTTCAAGACCATGTATCCTGATGCAAATATACTTTCAGTCAGTATCGGGAATTTCGGAACTAAGAAGCGAAGTGAAACACTGAATCGTATTAAAAACGAGGATTTTGACGCGATCCTGATGACTTACAGCTGCTTTGATATGCTTTCGCTTTCGGACAGATATTATATCAGATTATATAAGGAACGGCTCAAAATGCTGGAGAAGGCAGAAGCTGACTTCTGTTCCAAAGCAACGATTGAAAGCAAACGCAGGCATATTCAGGAGACCCTGAATAAACTCCAGCTCACATACAGGGAAAAGCCGAAGATCCTGCCGTTTGATGAACTGGGGATCAATACGCTGTTTCTTGATGAAGCACACAATTATAAAAATGTCGACCTTGAGAGCAGAATGACCAGAGTAAGAGGTTTCGGAAACGGCGGCTCCATAAAGAGCAATGGTATGATGGATAAGGTTCATTGCATTCAGCGTATGAATGACGGAGGTCGAATCGTATTCGCAACCGGTACCCCGGTAACAAACTCTCTGGCTGATATTTTTGTGATGCAGAAGTATCTTCAGGAAGGTGAACTGGAATTTCAGGGAATCCGGAATTTTGATTCCTGGGCAGGTATGTATGCCGAAAAGACCACCGATTTCGAGATCGATGTTGATACAAACAGCTATCACCTTGTTACACGTTTTTCAAGGTTCCGCAATATTCCGGAACTTACGGCAACACTTGCTTCTATAGCAGATTTTCACAAGGTTGATAAAGCAGCCGGCATTCCTGAACTGGAAGGTTATGTTGACTCACTGCGAGACGGATCTGACGATTTTAGAGACTATCTGCGTGAGATCAGTAACCGTGCCGATGATATCAGGCAGAAGCGTGTAACCGTTAAGGAAGACAACATGCTGAAAGTTACTTCCGATGGCAGAAAGGCAGCACTTGATATGCGCCTTATTGATACCGTTTATGGGCTTGATACTGATTCTAAGGTCATGCGCTGTGCTGAAAATGTTTACGAAACCTATCAAAACACCAGAAATATCAAAGGAACGCAGCTTGTGTTTTGTGATATTTCAACACCCAAGGAAGGCTTTAACCTTTATGATGAACTGAAGAATCTGCTTGTCGCAATGGGACTGCCGGAAAAAGAGATAGCGTTCATTCACGATGCCGATACCGACATACGGAAGCAGGATCTTTTCAAAGCTATGTGTGAAGGTGAGATCGCAGTACTCATAGGTTCGACTGCAAAAATGGGTCACGGCATGAATGTTCAGAAGCGTCTGACAGCGATTCATCACCTTGACGTACCGTGGAGACCTTCTGATATGGTACAGAGAGAAGGCAGGATCCTTCGACAGGGCAACGAAAACAAAACAGTCAGCATCTTCAGGTATATTACCAGAGAAAGCTTTGATGCATACTCCTGGCAGCTTCTTGAAGCAAAACAGAGATTTATCAGTCAGATCATGGCAGGGGAAGCGATAATGCGTGACGGAGCCGATATTGATGACACAGTTTTGAATTATGCCGAAGTGAAAGCACTTGCGGTCGGCAATCCGAAGATCAAGCGCAGAGTAGAGGTTTGTAATGAACTGGATAAGTTCCGGATCCTTCAGAAAGACTATATGGAAGAGCGGATGAAAAAGGAGCGGGCAGCAAAAGAACTGCCTGACAGAATTGCGAAGCAGAAGGATCGAATCATGAAGTGTCAAATGGATATTGATGCATATCAGAAAGAAAAGATCGACTACAAGTCAATGAAGTATGAAGATCAGAAAGCCATTCGGGAAGCAGTTTACAGAGCCGTTCAGCTTAACAGTAACAATCCGGAACCTGTTGAAGTTCTGACTTTTCAGGGGTTTAAGGTCGTTGTCCCGGCCTATATGGTTCCGAGAATGACGTCAAGAAGACAGGATGCGCAAGGATCCGGAGAAGATGTTTCTGTAACAAGAATGCCGGTTCCGTACGTGCATCTTATCAAAAATAATACCTATTATCTTGAGATCGAATCCGAGTCCGGTATTACCAAAAGACTTAATAACTTCCTTGAAGGCCTTCATGAACAGAAGAAGAAGTATGAAGATGTTCTTCTCTCTCTTGAAGCCAGACTTAAAATCACAAAAGAAGAACTGAATAAGGAAGTGAAAGGCTATGCGAATGAAATTGATGAGTTACGACAGGAACTGAAAGAATTGGATGAAGAATTAGGGGTGGCATCATAATGACAGATACAGTATCATCAAATCTTCCGGTTCTATCTATTGATAGAACAGTATCTATGCTCAGTAAGTCTTATCTGAGTATCATAAAGGCAGGCCTTTCACCTAAAACTCTGCCTTCGGTAATGCTTTGGGGGCCTCCGGGCGTCGGTAAATCACAGGCTGTCCGTCAGATCGCAGGGATGATCGAAGCGGCTTCCGGCAAGCACGTTGAAGTTACCGATGTACGGCTCCTTCTTTTTAACCCGATCGATCTCCGGGGCATTCCCGTTGCAAGTGAGGACAGAACCCTCGCTGTCTGGCTGAAGCCGAAAATATTTCAAATGGATCCCGGGAATGACATCGTTAACATACTTTTCCTCGATGAAATATCGGCCGCGCCTCAATCGGTTCAGGCTGCAGCCTATCAGATCACGCTGGACAGAGTCGTTGGCGAGCATAAGCTTCCTGATAACTGTATTGTAATTGCTGCCGGAAACCGGGTTACGGATAAGTCCGTATCATTCAAAATGCCGAAAGCTCTTGCAAATCGTCTTCTTCATATTGAAATCGAAGGAAGCTTCGAATCGTGGAGAAAATGGGCGGTAGAAACAGGTATCAACAGCAAGGTTCTTGGGTACCTGTCATTCAGGAACGACAGACTTTTCGGGTTTGATGCGGCAAATGATGATCTGGCATTTCCGACTCCGCGTTCATGGGAAATGGTAAGCAGTCTTCTGAATAATGTCAGTGATAATGTGCCGGCTATGTACCCGATGATTGCCGGCCTTATCGGTTCGGGACCGGCGGTTGAATTCCGGACATGGTGCAGAATTTATGACAGGCTGCCGGACATGAATGCGATTTTTTCGGGAATGACAACTGAGGTCCCGAAAGAGACGGATGTGATGTATGCGCTTGTATCCTCCATGACGGCTTATGCAAGTGAACACAGAGACGACATAACTGCCATCGGGAACTCTCTTTCCTATGCAAAACGGCTGCCTGCAGATTTTTCCGAACTCCTGATTCAAAACTACAGGTCTTTTGAAAAGGATTATGAGACATTCCTGCATTCTGTACCGGAATATATGGAATATGCTATAAGAAGAGGACGGTTAAGAAACGGAAATGTTCGATAAAGAAGTATTGAAAACTGTAAGAAGACTGCAGAATTCACGGCTTTCGCTGATGGAAAAGCAGCCGTTTTATGCGGTGCTGCTTCTCCACATGAAGTTCTCGCTGGATCCGATGTGCGAAACTGCATACACGGACGGAATAAGAATAGCATTCTGCCCCGATTTTATCGATACACTGTCAGACGAAGAGCTTGAATTTGTGCTTATGCATGAAGTACTGCACGTGGCACTGGATCATTGCGGCAGAACGTCTGATTCCTATGACTTTGACGATTTCAATATAGCCTGTGATATTGTTGTAAACTCAAACATTCTTTTTTCCTTTGACATGGATATTTCCAGAATCACTTTAAAGAATTACGGTGAATGCATGCATATCGCACCGGACGGGAAAGAAGGTTACGAATATTCAGCCGAAGAAGTATATAAGCTTATTCAGGCCCGGCGTGAGGAAGAAAAAAAGAACGGTTTGCAGATGGAAAAATCTGACGCTGTTTCCGTGCGCATCGATAGCGGCCTTGATGATCATACCTATTGGGGATCAGATGACGCGGAATACTCAAACGATGCATTAAGAACAGCCTGGCTTCAGAGAATGATTGAAGCTGCGCAGATCACAGAACAGATATACTCAAGCAGGAGAGGAAAGAACTGCGGCAGAACTCCTCTTGCTGCGCAGAGAATGATCCGGAAACTTACTGAACCGCAAACAGACTGGAGAACCGTTCTTGATAGGTTTGTTCAGGAAGAGGTTACCGATTACTCCTTTAATCCTCCCGACAGGCGTTTTCAAGACAGTCTGTTCATTCTGCCTGACTATAATGAGAAGGACGAGAGCGTAAAGGATATTCTGTTTATGATCGACACGTCGGCATCAATGTCAGACGCAATGATTACGCAGGCATACTCGGAGATATACGGTGCCATTCAGCAGTTTAACGGTAACCTGCAGGGATGGCTCGGCTTCTTTGATGCCTGTGTAGTTGAACCGGAAGAATTCACCGATGAGGAAGAGTTACAGATCATCAGGCCTGCCGGCGGAGGCGGAACAAATTTCCAGAGCATTTTTGAATACGTAAAAGAGCATATCGATACGATCAAACCTGCAAGCATTATTATTTTGACAGATGGTTATGCACCATGGCCCGAAGAAAGCGAAGCGATGGACATTCCGGTCTTATGGCTGATCAATAATGAAGACAGCAATCCGCCCTGGGGAAAAGTTACAAGAATTAAATCGGAGTTTGCCAATGAATAAGAATGATTTCACCAATGAACTGAAAGAACTGATGTCGTCTATGTCGGAAGAGGAAATTGAGAAAACCATCAATGCACTCAGCAGCTGCAGGACCGCGGTATATAAAAAGGTCAATCGGGAAAAAAGCAGGAAAGCCATGCTCTTTTCTACTGCTTCGCGTTATGAGGCCGAATTACAATATATCGGAGCAGGAGCAAAGACCGGAACGCTGAAAACTGTCGGGGCATCTCTGTTAACAGATAGTGATTTTGTTGATTTTGGTCAGTTGAGAAGTGTAATTCCATACACGACGGATAACTGGTGGCTGCACAATGGATACCTCGTGTCAGACAACAGAATAAACTGGATGAATATCAAAAAGGGAAATGGAAAAATCCGACCGGTGATCATTATTGACCATATTCATGGTGATCTTACGCCGGGGGAAGCTTTCTGTATTAATGACGAAAGCTTTATCTTACTTACTGAATTGCTGGCAATCAGAGCTGCGTGCTTCGACGAATTCTGTTCATATACGGCGGTTAATTATGAATGTTCGATCGCACGCTTCTGTGTTGACGGCTGGTATATGAAGCTGATCAATGATAACAAGACATCGAAACAGCAGACTGCCGGCGAAGTATAAGTCTGCAGCACAGTTAAATGACCGCTGCGAAAAGAAATATGAGGTTGATTATGGAAGCAAAGAATAATGTTGCGAGGATCAAGGAACTGATATCGATTATTCACGCCGCAGACGAAGCATACTATGGTGAAGACAAACCTGTCATGACAGATAAGGAATATGACGCTCTGATGGATGAACTCAAAACACTGGAGTCTGCCACGGGTATCGTATTTGCAAACTCTCCGTCGAAGAAAGTCGGCGGTACGAACAAGGCGGAACTGAAGAAGGTTCAGCATTCCAAACCGATGCTGTCGGCAAAGAAGACGAAGTCTGTTGATGAAGTCGTTTCCTTTGCAGAGGGAAACGATGTCTTATTATCCTGGAAAATGGATGGGCTTACTCTTGTTTTGAGATATGAAAACGGAATCTTTAAGCAAGCCATTACCAGAGGAGAAGAAGGCCTTGTGGGCGAAGATATTACGCATACTGTCAGATTCCTTCGCAACATACCGAAAAAAGTGAATTGCAGGCAGAACTTTGAAGTCCGGGGCGAAGGTGTTATTTCATGGGCGGATTTTCAGCTTCTGAACAGAGGAAATGAGCCCGGTCATCCGAGAAATGCTGCCGCAGGACTTGTCAGAAGCCGGAGCATCGATAAAGGCAGTCTTTCTCATATGGATTTCTATGCATTTGAACTCATCCTTCCGGGTGATAACTGTGCAACAAAAGAAGAACAATTGGATTTTCTCTCTGTTAACGGCTTTGACGTAGTTGAACATACGCTGGTTCAGGCATATTCCGGGAAGACAATGCTTGATAAAACCATTAAGAGTTTTGATCCCGAAAAATACGCCTATCCGGCAGATGGAATCATGTTTGAATATAATGATCTTTCGTTTGCCCGGGGCCTCGGAGCCACAGCGCATCATGAAAACAGAATGCTTGCCCTGAAATGGGAGGACAGTGAATATGAGACGGTCTTTCGGGGTATTGAAGCTGTTACAACCAGAAACGGAATGATCACTCTCTGTGCGAAATTTGATCCGGTACTGATTGACGGAACTTACGTTGAGCGGGCGGATCTGCATTCGTTCAGTAATTTTGAAAAATATAAATTCGGCATCGGTGATACGATCAAAGTATATAAGGCGAATATGATCATCCCTCAGATCTCGGAAAACGTAACTCAGAGCGGGACGTACAAGATCCCTGACAGATGTCCCTGCTGCGGAAGCAGGCTTGAACAGAAGATCACTTCCGGAGGAATCAAAAATCTTTATTGCCCCAATGAGGAATGTATTGCCAGAAATGCGCAGAAGATCGCAAGATTCTGCGATAAAGATGCCATGAATATGGAAGGCTTCAATGCGTCTGTTCTTGAAAAACTGATGGCATACGGATTTGTAAAGACCTTTGCAGACCTCTATGATCTGGAAAAACATCGTGAAAGGATCCTGACAACTCCCGGATTCGGTTACGGGACTTATAACAGACTGATATCAGCTGTTGAAAACAGCAGATGCTGTCATCTGGCGCAGTTTCTGACTGCGGTCGGTATTCCGCTCATGGGACCGAACAGCGCCAGAGCGATCGATGAATATTTTCTGGGATCATGGGATGATTTTGAAAAAGCAATCAGGGAGAAGTTCAGTTTTTTCCATATTGAAGGAGTCTCACAGGCATTAAACAGAAATATATACAGCTGGTATGCTGATGAAGAAGAACAGAAACTGTGGAGACCTGTTCTGAAAGAGATCACATTTATCGGTCATCCGGTTCAGATCGGTACTGCGGGAAATCCGTTTTTTAATGCAAATGTAGCAGTGACGGGAATTGTGAACGGGATGAACCGCAGGGATGTTACTGAACTGCTGACCCTTTTGGGAGCACAGGTAAGTGACTGCATCAATAAGAATACTACATATCTGGTCGTGGGTGAAAATCCCGGAACAAAAAAACTGGCAACTGCGTTAAGCTATGGAATCAAGATCCTCACGGAAGGGCATTTTGCAAAGATGCTGGCGACAAGTGAGGTGGAGGATGAAGAGGATCAGGATGCAGAAAGTGTATAATGTACCGGGGCGGGGCATGTGACCGCCTCCCGTATCTCAAAATTGTCTCATGTAATTAATGGATGAGTCAATTTGATCACGAAATTCCACAGATTCGGCTTTATGTACCATAACCGGTACATAAGGTCTGCTATAATGCAGATGTTCGTTCAGAAAAATACTTTTGACAAAAAACACATGATCGTCAGATGAACAGTATGGATCTGTCAGGAAAAAAGCACTTGACAAAATGGATAATCTGTGTTATATTACAACAACGCTTTGGAGAAAGCATCAGATTCAATTACACATATTTCCATGAAGAGTGTGGGAGGGACAAGCCCTGTGAACACACAGCAACCTGCCTTCAGGTAAGGTGCTAAAGCTTGAGTCGATGGGATCATTTTTTCGCCCGTCTTATGATGGGCGTTATTTTTCCCCTTTTATTTCAAGTACCTTGACAATTGAATATTCCAGTCTGTTTTCTTATGACATTTTTGGGTGAGTTTTGTAAAAACAGGAGTTGTCACTTTTTTATCAGTGAATGGTTCAGTGGTTTGTTCATGGAGTTGCTGCATGAACCGGCAAATGAACAGTTTCCTAACAGATGTATGTTTTGAAAGGATGATGTGAATGAAGAGATTGCCTGAAAATTTTTATGAAATGTCAGATGATGAACTGGATCAGTATTCAGACGATGAACTGGATGAGTTTTTCAGACCGATGAAGGTCAACAGCCGGAAGACGCTGGCTCCCCTTTATGTCTATCTGATCCTCAAGGAACGTTCAGACCGCAGTCATCATCTTTCTCAGCAGCAGATTCTGAATGAACTTGAAAAATATCCGAGTGAGATCGTGATCGAAAGAAAGGCACTCGGCAGAATCATTCATAATCTCACCGATTCCGACCTCGGGATCCACACAAACGGCAAGTACGGTACCTGGTATGAACCGGATACCGAGTGTGCATAATTCCCCGCAATTAAGCGGGTCTATTCATAAATGATCTGTGCATCGGCGTCAGGACCCTGCACAGATAGTTCCTTACGGAAAAAGACAGAAAATACTGTGGATCTGTATGATACCGCATACATCAGCCGGTTGGAAAGGATATAAGAATATGAAGGTTACATCAGCAGAAGCGAACAAACTACTCAGAAAAATGAATGACGATCTTTCCTCTCTTTTGAAAAAAGAGCAGCAGTGCAGCACATTTCTTGCCGCGGTCGGCGAAGATCCCGAAGCAGTAAGACCGGACTATGATTACGAAAAGACAGGCGAAGCGCTTGTAACGCTTATGGCAAAGATCCATGCGCTGAAGCATCGGATCAATGTATTCAATTCAACAACGGCTGTTCCCGGTTTTGATATGACCGTTGATGAACTGCTTGTATATATTCCGCAGCTTTCCGCCATGAAGGACCGGCTTTCCGTTATGAAGAATACACTTCCGAAGATGCGTGAAAAGTCGCTTGCAGGCGCACGCAATGCCGTGATCGATTACCGCTATGCGAATTTTGATCCGGACAAAGCGGCGGCCGATTATGAAGAAGTCTATCAGAGACTTTCAGAAGCTCAGACAGTGCTCGATCAGATCAATTCAACCGTATATTTTGAAATTGACTGACGGGCTGTCAGATCCGTTTTGAAGCGGCACTCTCAGATTCTTAGTGTGTTTTCAGGTTCAAGGTCTTCGTTTTTCGTTATCCTTTTTGTTATCCGTTATTTCGTAAGGTTTACGGTAAAGAGAAACAGGAGTCCGGCATTTTTGCCAACATGAAATGTCTGCTTCAAAACGGGTCGTTTTTATTTGGTCTGCATTCGAAGAAAGGACGTGCTTTATGAATCATTTTGAAGAAGAGAATAAAGAACTGTTTGTCATCAGAAAGGGGATCCTGATCGCATATAACGGGCATGATAAGTCCGTCACGATTCCGGCGGGTGTTAAGTCGATCGGCGGAGATGCTTTCGGTAAGGAGATCGAAGAGCGTCTCGGTAAAGTGATTCCGCGTTCGCTTCGCGGTGATGCAGGCAGCATGAAAGCTTTTTACGGAAATGAAGAGATCGAAGAGATCATCATTCCGGAAGGAGTCCGTGAGATCGGCTTCAAGGCTTTTGAAGGGTGCGTGAATCTGAAGCATCTTGTCCTTCCGGGATCACTCAGTTCGATCGGCTGCAATGCGTTTATGAACTGTCATATCGAACTGGTCGAGTTTGGCGGAACGATCCGGTCACTGGATAAGAAAGGTTTCAGACACAGCTTTCCCCGGGCGGATCAGCTTGTCTGCAAGGATGGGACACTTACGTTTCATACACAGAGTCCTTACTATATTTCCGATTATTTCTATCAGGGTTCCATGGAAGAATGGAAGAATCTGATGGCTGCGCACTGGCTCACAAGAAGGGCGGAACGGATCCACTGTACAGACGGGATCCTGACAGGCGGTCCGAAGCTTCAGTCTGAACTGATCCGTTTGAAGAATGAAACAATAAGTAAAAGAAAAACCGCAAGAAAAACCGGAAAACCGATCGATTCCAATCCTCTTTTTCAACGGTATGCATGCGGGCAGGATAACAGACTTGATATTCAGAATATCACCATGATGATCGGAACGAGTCTGGAAGGATATGTGTATGACTATAGTACAGAACAGCACGAAAACTTAAAACAGCTGATCGAACTTCTTCAGGACATCGAACACGATCCGGAATATTACCGACCGTTATGAGCCCGTCCGTAAAACAGAAAATTTCCATAAAGAGTACGCGAGGGACAAGCCCGACGACCGTACAGCAGCCTGCCGGAAGGTAAGGTGCTAAAGCTTGATCGATGGAATACGCACAAAGCACACCTGCCGGTCTGACAGGTGTATTTTTCACTGTACGACCTTCTTTTTGGCAATATGGCACCACCTTTGGGACACTGATTTTTCTATAATTTATCGCAAAGCCAAGGGAGGGAACATAAAAATGCTGAACCGATGTTTTGATAAAACGCTTTTTGAAACGGATTTTATTGAGGCCATGTATGACGAAACAGACGATAACGGAATTCTGGTCCTTCCTGATTTTTTCGATGAGCATTTCTGGTACCGGCAAAACGGAAACTGCAAATATGCACTTTCCTGCCGGATGAACTGGCCTGAATGCGGCACAGAAGAACTGACCGACGAATATATGGAACTGTACCGAGGAATTCAACTGGCAGCAGAAAACGACCTAAGTCGGAGGC
>JAZUFC010000214.1:0-4894 GCA_045640465.1 Lachnospiraceae bacterium
GAACAGTATACGATCTATAAAAACATGCTTTTAAGCCTTCCTGGGAAAAAGGTGACTGTTCGTACGTTTGACCTCGGATCGGACAAAACAGACGGCTTTTCGGGCCTTGTGCGGGAAGAAAACCCTGCACTCGGGATCAGAGGGATCCGTCTCAGCCTTCTGAGGCCCGAACCGTTCAGGAGACAGCTGCGCGCGCTGTACAGGGCATCCGTATCAGGACGGCTTTCGGTGCTGTTTCCCATGATCTCTTCCGAGGACGAATTCCTGACAGTGAAGAGGATCGCTGAGGAGATCCGTGCAGAACTTGCGTCTGAGGGAAAAGCTTTTGATGAGAAAATGCCTCTCGGCGTGATGATCGAAACGCCTGCGGCGGCGCTGATCAGTGAACGTCTTGCAGAGGAGGCGGATTTTTTCAGCATCGGGACGAACGATCTGACCCAGTATACACTGGCAATGGACAGAAACGCCTGTTCTTCGGGCTCGTTCACGGTCCATCATCCGGCAGTGCTTTCGCTGATACGAATGACCGTTGAAAATGCCCGGAAAGCCGGGATACCGGTCTCTGTCTGCGGAGAAGCCGCTGCGGACCGGTCGCTCTTCGGCTTTTTTGCGGAGACCGGCGTGAGCAGTCTGTCGGTTTCGGTCGGAAATGCGGAGATCCTGTGCAGAGAGCGGAAAGAAAAAGGAGCGGACCCGGAAGGATGCGTTCCGGCAGAAAAAAACTGATGCTTCGGACAATGCGAAGCGGACGATAAATATCATTGAGGAGGAAAACAAAATGGATTTTACAAAACTGACAGAGTATCTGGATTCCCTGAATGAGAAATTCGGCGTTCCGGCAGCGGACTGCCAGATCACGAAGGATCACGAGATCGTATACCGCCACATGACCGGCTGGCAGAACGATGAGAAGACCGTTCCGGTCTCCGAAAAGAGCGTTTATGCGTTCTACTCAGCAAGCAAGGTCATCACGCAGACCGCGGTGATGCAGCTGATCGAGCAGGGAAAGCTTCATCTGTACGATCCGGCATCTCTTTATATTCCCGAGTTCGAATTTGCATGCGTTCTGGACAAGCCGATGGATACCAGAAGCTTTCCGCCGGTCATGCCGCACCTCGGTGATCCCTGCCATTACGCGCAGAATCCGGTCCGCATCATCGACCTGATGTCCATGGGCGCCGGTCTGACATACGATACTCATTCCGACGCAGTCATGGCACTTGCAAAGGATGCGGATCACGATCTGACGACCGTTGAGATCGCTCATGCGATCGCCTCCATGCCTCTTACATACGAACCGGGTACCCGCTGGGCTTATTCTCTGGCACACGATGTGCTCGGCGCGATCGTGGAGATCGTCAGCGGCGAAAAGTTCGGCGATTATCTGAAAAAGCATATTTTCGAGCCGCTGGGCATCGAAAACCTGTATTTCAAGCTGGATGACGTGGCAAAGGTCAATATGACCGATCTGTATCAGGCTGATTTCCGTACAAAAGAGATCAAGCATGTACCGCAGGTGAATCCCTTCAATTTCTCCGATATCACGCCGGAATTCGAGAGCGGCGGCGCCGGCATCATGGGTACGGTCGAATCCTACAGCAAGGTCATTGAAGCGCTTGCAAACGGCGGTGTAGGCGCAAACGGCGCGCGGATCCTGAAGGAAGAGTCCGTCATGCATTTCACGCATGCGGTGACCTACGGCGATGCACTGAATGATTTCCGTGTTTCTCCGGCAAAGATGCCTTACGGCTACGGCCTCGGCGTACGCGTGAAGAACAACAATGATCACGGCGGAAAGAGCCCGATCGGCGAATTCGGCTGGGACGGTGCTGCGGGCGCATACTGCATGGTGGATCCGATCAACCATATCAGTGTCTTCTATGCGCAGCATATCATGGGACACATGCAGTCCTACAACGATATCCATCCGTCCGTCAGAGATCTTGCCTATGAAGGACTCGGACTGTAAAGGAGAAGAATATGCCTGATGAATTGAGCGAATGCCCGGTCTGTCACGAGGACTGCGGCTATATCGAGACCGAAGGCGGCTGGTGCGTATATGTGCAGTGCGGAAACTGCGGCACGCATACTGCATTCATGCCGTACAATAACGATGAGGAAAAGAAGGCTGCCGAGATCACCGTCTCACAGCTGTGGAACATGGGAAAGGTCGTTTTTGACGGCCGCGGAGAGTAATAAAACAGTCAGTTTCGGACCCGGTCGGAAGTGCTTTCCGGCCGGGTTACGTATTTTAACAGAAATCTAACTTTTTTGAAAAAATGTTTAACTTTTTTATGATATAACGGATAATGCTATTCAGCGGTTATCCGCATCAAAAAGGAGAAAAAATGAAGAAATTATTAGCACTGCTCCTTGCAGCTGTTATGGTACTCAGCCTTGCAGCATGTGAAGGAATGACCGTTCCCGGTGCCAGCAACGCTCCTGCAGAAGAGAGCGACAAGGCTCCCGAAGGCGGCGAAGAAGCAAAAGAGATTCATGTTGTTAAGGTCGATATGCCTTCCATGAACATCATCCCCTCCGATGAGAACATTGCCGTTGTTGAAGAATACATCAACGACTACATCCTGAACACTCTCGGTATCGACGATCTGCAGATCGACATCTGCATCTACTCCATCGCCGAGTACTCTACTTCCTGCGGTCTTGCACTTGCAGGCGGCGAAGACAGAGATATGATCATGAGCATGAGCCTGAACAACTATGTTGCGAACGGTTACATGGTCGATATTACAGACTATCTTCAGGACGAACTGAAGGGCGCTGCAGAAGTTCTCGGTGACTGGCTCATCAACACCAAGATCGGTGACAAGTACTACGGCCTCTGCGCATACAAGGGACTTTCTCTTACCTACAAGTTCTTCTATGACAAGGCTTACACCGACGGCGTTTATGATATGGACACCGTTCATGATCCGGAATCCTTCGCAGACTGTCTTGCAGCTCTGAAGGAAGCTTGGCCGGAAGAGCATTTCCTTGTTTACGGTTCTACCCTTCCCGCAATGTTCCAGGCTGAGGATCACACCATCACCGTTGCCAACGGTACCGCTACCGTCGGCGATGACCCCACTCTTGTAAACTACTACAAGACCGCTGCATACGAGAATTCCGTAAGAACAGCTTATGACTGGAACCAGAAGGGTTACTTCGATCCCGAAGGAACCGCTAACTCTCTCGGTCATGATGCAGTTGTTCTGTCCGGTTCTTCCAAGGGCGTTCTGATGGGCCATGCATACTCAGAAGAGACCTGTGCTCAGATGTTCGACACCAACAATACTTACGGCGCAACCTACGGCGCAAACGAGATCTTCCAGTCTGACGTTGCTACCAACGCTCTTGCATACGGTATCTCCTATACCTCCAAGCAGCCCGAAGCAACCGCAAGAATGATGAACCTGATCTGGACCGATGAGTTCATCATGAGCGCTCTGATCTACGGTAAGGAAGGCGTTTCATGGGTATGGAACGAGGATCATTCCTCTATCGTTTACCCCGAAGGCCTTGGCCTTGACACCGTTCCCTACACCTGCCTGTACCTTTGCGGCGCATTCGGTAACCAGTTCAACCTTTACGGCATGGACGGCAATACCTCCGAAGCAGACAAGGGCTACATGAAGGAGCTCCTTGACACAGCATTCTACTCACCGCTGTTCGGATTCGTTCCGGATTCTACTCCTGTTCAGACACAGGTTGCTGCAGTCACCAACGTTGTTAACCAGTACAACGACGCACTGACCTACGGCGAACTTGAACCCGATGAATACCTTCCGATTTTCTGGGATGAGCTTGAAACCGCTGGTATCGAAGATATCATCGTTGATTATCAGGCACAGGCTGACGCTTGGCTTGCAAGCAAGTAATTCAGAGTTCTGAAATCACTTGAAATTTAGTTTTTAGAATAATCGGCTGAGAATAGCAACAGAGAGCGCAGGGGATCAAAACCCTGCGCTTTTCTGCTGCAGAGTGCCCTGTGGGTAAAGTGCCCTCTGGGTAAGAGGAGGCTTTTCCAAAAAGGTGTTGAAGAAATCCGGGAATTCATTTAGAATGTAACATGTGCAGCTGCGCTCTTTGAAAAAAGAGCGGCAAAACTGCGCAAATCTGATAACGGGGAGAAGTATCGTGAAAAAGAATCTGATTACGGTATTTTTTATTTTGACAGTGTGTTTGTGTGTGTGTTCCGCAAAGGTACTGGCAGATGATCCTGTCACATATCTGGAAAACGGTGAGACGAAGACCTGTACGGATTATGTGTCTGTTGACAGCACTACAGACAACTGGCCGGACGGCTGGTATGTCGTCCGCGGCAGCGTGACGGTCGGAGACGGCGTCAACAGAGGGATTCTGGTCACGGGCAATGCGAAGCTGATCCTGACGGACGGATGCAAACTGACTGTAAACGGCGGTATTCAGGTCGAGTCCGGCAGAACGCTGACGATCTATTCACAGTCTGACAGTAAAAGAACCTGGGGTGCACTGGATGCGTACGGCATGAAGAATCATGCGGGAATCGGCGGCGGATCCTTCGGTGACTGCGGTGAGATCATCATTTACGGCGGTGAGATCAACGCAATCGGCGGAGAAGACAGCGCGGGAATCGGCGGCGGTTACAGCGGAGACGGCGGAAAAGTAACTGTTTACGGCGGAAGTGTTACAGCCGAGAGCGGTCAGAATATAGGCAGCAGTTCGGTAACGGCTACAGCTGCGGCAATCGGTTCCGGCGGCCCGATAACGATCTTCGGAAACAGTGCCGGAAGTCTGACAATGTACGGCGGTACCGTATACGCGAAAGCTACGGTGGACGGCGCCGGAGTGGGCGGCGGTCTTTACTGTGACGGCGGCGATGTGAAGATCTACGGGGGATCTCTGACAGCAAGAG
>JAZUFC010000215.1:0-10984 GCA_045640465.1 Lachnospiraceae bacterium
CATCATCAAAGCCTGCCGCCTGAATTGCATAAGCATTGACCAGAATCGTCAGGCCGTCCAGTTCACCGTTTTCAAGATAAGTCGGAACATTGACGTCGGTAAAGAGCGTCATGACATCGCCGGCTGTTTTGATATTTTCAAAATAGAATGTATAAACGATGGTATCATCGACCTCTTCATAAGTCAGATATACGCCTTCACTTCCGTAAGAAAGAAGAGAGCCGCCGGCAACAGGAGCCTGCGTTCTGGAAGCACCTTCTGCGTTCCAGTCTGCAATACCGCCGCTGACCAGCTTGCCGTTTCCTGCAAGAGAAAGGCCCCAGGTAGTTTTTACATCTGTATCAGAAAATACATTATACAGGTCAGCTTTGCTGCCGATCGTAACCTTAGCGACAACAAAGCAATCCTGAGAATCGTCCTCAACCGTAATAGTCGGATCCTTCGGAAGAACCGCACCGGGGTAAACATACTGTGCCTCGTATTCATTCTTGCTTCCGCGGGTTGTCGTTGCTACGAGATGATACGGATTTGCGCTGTCTTCTTCAACCAATGCTTCGTCCAGCGTGATGTCAACTTTACCGACTTCAAAGGTATTCGTCACAACATCTCCCTGATCAGTGAAGTACGCGATGGTTCCGCCTGCCGCAATTGCAATCAGCGCTGCAATCAGACAGAATGCTAAAATTTTTTTCTTCATGCTATTTCTCCTTTGAGATTTATTTATGATGCAATGATGCAATAACCGATTTCCGTGGAAAAAGATGATTATAGATCATTTTTACGGAGATACCGATTTACATGCTGTCCAAGCTGCTGAGGGACTATTGTTAAATGTAGCCTGCTGAATTGCATATGCGGTGAAATCGATTCCGAGAGATTCTGCTAAACTCTGAATCTCGGTTTCCTTAATCGCTGAATTGACAGTAATCGTTGCACTGTTTTGTGCTTTTAAAATACTTGTTGCACTCATGCCGGTTTTTTCATTCAAAGGCTTATAGTACACATAGGATGTCCCATCGTTCGTTAAATAAGTCCAATTAGTAGCATCAATTTCAAATGACATGGCAACAGGTATGTTGGTTGTAGAAGCTGTAAAAGTAAGATTATTATTTGTTGTCCAGCCTTTAATATCCATTTTTACAAATAAATAAACGGCTACATCGTTATCGGCTACATTGTCGTTATCCGCATTATCACTCACAGTATACGTGACTTTCGGATCTTTGTTGATTCCGGCGCCGGGAATTACCGTATACTGATACTCATCGGCATTACCTGTAGCAGTACCGTCATCATTGCTTTCCGTCAATGTAAGTATACCCACATTACCGAAGGTAAAAACATTCTTCACCGTTTCCGTCTTTCTTGTCAGATACGCCACGGTTCCGCCGACTGCTCCGCCGATCAGCAATGCTGCTGCAAGAAGCAGTGCAATCATTTTCTTGTTTGTGTTCTTCATGTTTGTTCCTTTCTTATTATAAAATTGTTGTAATCATCTATATCAAACGGTCTGTCCTTTCCGGAATGACCGTCTTGTTTTCCGGGTCTCTGCCCTTACTGCCGCATCAGTCCGTATCTGCCTGCTCCTCCTTTCCCTTTGCGGCTTTCTTCGTGTTTTTATCATCGCTCAGTATGTCCGGGAGAAATGTAAGTACTAACAAAAGTCCTGCAAGCGAGATCGCCACGAATCTGCCGGTCTTATCCTGCACAAAAGCGGATACATAACCGAGATACGGAATCGTGAAAACAGGCTTGCCGATGACGTTCTTATAATGCACCGGTGTTCCGTCCGGCGTATCGTTGGCATCACCCTGTGTCCGGAACCGAATGACGGAAGGATCCGTTTCATCCGGGATCACTTCAATGATCCTGTGGGTGGCCACTGTATCTTCATTCAGCATGAAGGTGACCGGATCTCCGGCCTGAAGGGTCGATGTATCCACCTGCTTTACATAGATCAGCGCGCCGGTGTGATAGGTTGGCTCCATAGAACCGGACAGTACCGAATAGGTTTTAAGACCGATCAGCCTGGCTCCGACCAGAAGGAGCGCCAGCACGACTACCAGTACGACCAGCACTGTGGATATGATATTCCAGATTTTTTTTACCGATTGACTCATTTTCTTTCCTGTTTCAGCGAAGTATCTGCAAAATAAAACACTTCTGCAGTTTAAATTACCGTAGTATCGTAACATAAATGCGTTGAAATAGCAAGTATTTACTTCATCAGGGGTACTGTCCGGTATTGCTTCAAGGGGTACTTCCGGTATTGCCTCATCAGGAGTACTGTTAAATATCGCTTCATAAAGCTACCTGCTGTTTCTTTTTAATAACCGTCGCATATACTATGTAAAAGCCTGCTGGAGTCAGGGCAGCCTCCGGAAAAGTGCTGTCTGACCCTCTTCGGAAAACTCGTCTGATCGATCAGTTCCGCTTCATGCTGCCGAAAGTTCACGTACTTCGGATACTCTGTCTTATCCAAAGTTCTGTCTGTCATCCCCATATTTTCCGAAAAACAGATAGATCTGAAAAACAATTGTTTTTCTATGTTCCGATTACCGGAAATGCTCTGTCTGTTTTCTGAGAAAAGATGAAAAAACAGAGGAATTTCAAAATATGCTGATTTTCTATGCCGGGATTGTCGCAGATGCTTTGCTTACATCCGGAAAACGAATGCAAACAACAGAGACATTTCAGAAAATGCCGGTTTTCTATGTCCGGCTGTTCAAATTGCTTTGCCTGCATCCGGAAAATGAATGCAAACAACAGAGTAATTTCAAAATATGCCGAATCTCTATGTCCGGCTGTTCGAAACACCTTACTTGCATTCGTAAAATGAATGCAAATGACAGAGCAATTTCAAAAGACGATGATTTTCTATGTCCGGACTTCATCGGGGGGCAGCTGATCAAATATGAAGCAGCAAACAACAGCTGACCGGACCTGCACGGCGGTCGTCTGCCTATTGCCACGTCTGCCCGATTCGGCTTCACAGAAAAAGCGCCGGGAACTGCCATCTTACGGCTGTTCCCGGCGCAAAAAGCGGGGCTATATGCGGTTTGCAGGGCAAAACATGCTGATGTCCTGATTCGATATTGATCGGTTTTCCTGCCAAAACACCTGTACGTTTCCGGAGTTACTGTACGGAACAGAGCTGCTGATAGCGCTCGTTCCTTTCTTTTTTGTCTTCCTCCGTCGCGCTGAAATAGTTCACGATATCCGCGATCGTCCGGTCGATGAGGTAGTGCTCTTCGTATTCCAGATGGATCGTGTTGAAGGAAAGGTAGTTGTGCTCGCTCTCCACATAGACCTCCACCCACGCAACAGGGATCTCATTGGAGAAGATCGGTATGTTGTAAACATGAAGATGGAAGGTGAAGCGGTCCGGACTCAGCATGACGGCTTCCTTCCACCGTGCCTGCTCCGTTTCGTTGTAGTTCACATAATCCGGATCACTGTCCGATCTGGGCGGATGCGAAGGCTCCTGTGCCGCAGGGGTCGTGATCAGCTCCGGCGCATAGGTAA
This sequence comes from Lachnospiraceae bacterium, assembly GCA_045640465.1. Taxonomy (GTDB): domain Bacteria; phylum Bacillota; class Clostridia; order Lachnospirales; family Lachnospiraceae; genus UBA1267. Next base: position 3,526 of record JAZUFC010000215.1, read on the forward strand.
ATACCATCTGCGCTTTGATGTTCATATATGCACGCTTGTAGCGGTCATCGGACTTTTCCAGCTCCTTCACCTGATAGCGGCTCTCGATATAACCCCGGAGCTCAGCCGGGGTATGCGGGTTCAGGACCAGCTGATCCAGCTTCTTCTTTTCCATTTTGCGGTTCTGCTTTGCCTGCTTGGCGTAGCGTCCGTCCGCGCCCTTGTTCAGGGAGGAGTTTCCCATCACATTGACCGGAACTTTTTTTCTTCCGAATAAACCCATTTCTTATTTCCTCACAAAACGCTTATCTTCCGAAGAAAGCGTCGATCGCATTTGCCATGCCGGCTGCAAGAAGCGTCTGATACGACGGATCCGCAAGCAGCATATCCTCTGTCGGATTCGACATGAAGCCCATCTCCACGATCGCCACCGGGATCTGACACCAGTTGATGCCGGTCATGGTATCATCCTGCAGAACACCGCGGTTGATGGCTCCCGTAGCCGCACATGTATGATCTGCCAGAAGCTGCGCAAACAGAATGCTCTTTGCCGCATTGTCCGGCGTCATCCAGGGATTCCCTGCGGAAGGCGCATAGTTGATAATGCCCGTGATGGACGGATCCGTCATGCTGTTGCAGTGGATACGGATGAAGCAGTTTGCACCACTCTGATTTGCCAGTACCGCACGCTCGGCGTTGCTCATCGGGCAGTCATTCGTGGTACGGATCATGATGACGTTATAGCCGCGGGCCTGAAGCTCTGCCTGAAGCCTGAGCGACACTTCCAGATTGATCTCATACTCGGGAATGCCGGTCGCACAGCCCTGCGTACCGGTCGTAAGCTTTGCCTTCATGACAGAGCTTCCGGGTGCATTCGGCTCCATATCGGAGATGCCGTGCTGCTGATGTCCGGCGTCGATGCAGACGGTGATCCCGTTCGGATTCCCGGGCGTAACAACGGTACCCGGATCGGTGCCGGGCTCTGTCGGTTCAATGACCGGATCCGTATACTCGACCTTTTCATAAGCCTGTGCTTCCGCAATATAAAGGCCTTCCGTCACATCCGCGGGATCAATATAGGCATAGCCTCTTTCTCCGTAATGAACCACGCAGAAACCGTTTACCGCATCCTCCAGCATGAACACAGAACCTTTTTTTGCGATTGCGATCGTGGGACTGTCAATGGAGGCATCCGTATGCAGGATCGCCGTATCCGCACTGATGCGGACACCCGTCACTGCCTTTTCTGCCACAAGATCCTTTGCAGCCTGTCCGGTCACAACATAACTGCCGTGTACATAACCGTCCAGCGCACCGGATGTGATATGCAGCCAGTTTCCGTCACCTTCTCCGTAGGAGACCACATTGCCGCCGTATCCGTTGGGAAGGCTTCCCAGGACCGCAGCGTCCGTTCCGGGATCTATACGCACATTCAGGCTGTCTGCGCCGGTCACCACAAAAGGATCCGGATAGAAAACAGATACCGCATCCTGACTCTCTGGCACGTCCGTTTCCGTGTCCGAAGATCCTGAAGATTCTTCTTCAGGCAGTACCCCGGAGGGAGCAGTGTCTTCCGAAGACGCCGCTTCTTCCTCACTGCTTCCGGCTGTATTTTCACTTTGGCTCTGCGGTACGACGGAAGACGGACTGCTTTCGTTTTCCGCATCATTTCCTGTGCATGAGGTGAGCAGGCTGCAGACAAGAAGAAGCGCTGCCATAAGCACTGCCGTAAAAAGTTCTGTTTTTTTTCTGAAATACATCTGTCTGTTCATTTTCTTCCTGTCTGCCGGACGTATCTGACGTCAGGTTCAAAGGTATGCCGCCATGGTTCGTTCTTTGCATTCCTGCGGGACATGCTTATCCGCCGAATTCCGTGCTTTGCATTCCTGCGGGACATGCTTATCTGCGAATTCCGTACTTTACACTCCTGCGGGACATGCTTACCCGCCGGATTCCGCGCTTTGCGTTCCTGCGGGACATGCTTATCTGCCGGGCATCAGTTTACTCTTCGCGTCTTCCAGCACCTCGATCACACGGTCGCACCAGGCGTCAAAATCAGGCTCCTCCTTCTGAAGTGCCGGATCTGCCATGACATTTCTGACTGCTTCGCGGATGCCCTGATCCATCCTTGTCGTGCAGGTGAAACCGGGAACCAGCTTTTTGATCTTACTGTTGTCAAATACAACGGTATTGCACTTGTCACCGGTGAGAGCACCCTCCCATCCGTATCCGGGGTCGATCTCCGTCAGGAATTTTGTGGATACATAGTAAGGGCGGAAGGGAACGCCGAGCTCATCTGCGATCACCTGATAGATCTGGTTCCAGGTCACGGACTCATCGGACGTGATCTGAACGGTCTGACCGATGGCATGGACATTTCCCATAAGGCCGATGAAGCCCTTCGCAAAGTCACGGCTGTGCGTAACGGTCCAGAGCGTGGTGCCGTCGCCGGGAATGATGACCGGCTTTCCCTCCAGCATACGCTTCATTACCGGATAATGACCGCCGTTTCCGTGCATGCATACGGGAACCTTATACTCATCGTATGTATGGCTGGGGCGGATCACGGTGACCGGAAAGCCTTCCTGTCTGTATTGATCTGCCAGATACTTCTCCACTTCGATCTTGTCCCGTGAATACTGCCAGAAGGGATTGGATACGGGCGTGGACTCGTCGATCAGATAGTTCCGCACCGGTTTCTCGTAAGCAGAAGCCGAAGAAAAGGTGATATACTGCCTGCATCTTCCCTTGACCAGACGGACGTCCCGCTCAGCCTGCTCTTTTGTAAAGACGATGAAATCAGCCGCCACATCCGGGATCTCGCCCTGAAGCGCTTCATCGATCGCCTGAAGGATCTTTTCCTCCGGATCATTGTTGATATCCGCCTGAATAAAATGAACGTCGCCGCTCAGCCCGTGATTCCGGTTTCCGCGGTTCAGAAGATAGACCGTTTCTCCGGCAGCCAGAAGCTGTCTGGTGATATTCATGCTGATGACTCCGGTACCGCCGATAAATAAGGCTTTCATAACTTCCCCTGCCTTTCTGTATAAAAAACGGCTGTGTGAGCGCCGCTTAAAATGTTTCCCGATAAATTCTGATGCCGCACCGCTCCGTACATTGCACTCCCGCGGTGCGAAACACTCGAAACATCCGCTTTTTACTGCGCAAAAGCTTCGTTTCTCGTGTTTTGCAGGAAAAGGCTTGGCACCTTGCATAAGCAAGCTCCTGACGGGCACCCGGCCTCTTGACCCTGGCATCATCATACCATATCCACCGGAAAAAGTCCAATTCAGGCAGTTTCCGTGACCTTTCCCGTCCTGAAGGCTTCCATCATGGCAGACGTCAGTGCCGCCGTATCTTTAGAACGGTCCGGCATTTCTTCCGGCGAAAGCCAGACAGCTTCCGAAAGCTCGTCCTCCTCAAGCGTCACCTGATCCGCATCTCCGTCCAGTTCGCAGAAATAGCCCAGCAGGAAAGCACCCGAAAACGGCCACGGCTGGCTTGCAAAATAACGGATGTTCTTCACCTTCAGTCCGACCTCTTCCATCACCTCGCGCTGCACGCACATCTCACCGGATTCTCCGCTTTCGATATAGCCTGCCACAAGTGCATAGCCGACATTGGACGCCTTCTGCGTAGAGCCGTTCGTCATGGAGATATGAGACGTGCTGTAGCGGGTCGCGAGGATCTTCCCTTTGTGAAGGATCCCGACGATCACGCTCGGACAGATCTGCGGATAGATCAGATTGCCGCATTTCGGGCAGCGGAGCATCCGTTCCTTTTCATCAGGCACCGTCTTTTCCCCGCAGCGGCCGCAGAAACGGTTTTTCTGATAGAACACATGGATCTGTTCCCCGAGTGTCGATGCAAAAGCACGATACTGCGGTTCGGCGTTTCTTAAAAGCCTGATCGGCTGCCAAGTAAATTCTCCGAAGGGCTCCGTATCTGCAAATGCCGTGAAAAAGCGTTCTTCACCGATCGTGAACAGATAGGTAAAATCCTCCGGTCCCAATGTGTTTTCAGACCGTGAAAACAGATCCGATGCCTTAGGCAGCTTCAGATCCCCGCCTGTCAGGATCTGATTCTTCTGATACATAAGAACCGTATCATTTTCCCTGACTGTAAGCTTCCGATACGCGATCTTAAATTCCTCCGGAAATTCATGGAGCATTATTTCACACTTTCTTCTTCCCTCTTCCAGGAAAGCTCTATGACTTCATCCACCGGCATATAGCCGAGTTTTCTGTATAACGCCTGTGCAGGCGCGTTCTCCTTTTCCACATTGAGGCGGGCGGATGTAAGTCCGCGCGCTTTCAGTTCGTCCCATGCGGTCCGGATCAGTTCAGACGCAATTCCCTGCCTCCGGTATTCTGGGATCACAAAGATATTCTCCACAGCGCCGTGTGTTTCATCGACCGGCCAGACGGTCACGCTTCCCGCGACTCTCTCCTGCCGGACTGCGGCAAAGACCTTTGCCTGCCGGTGCCTCACCTGATACAGGATCTCCGCCTCCGGGTCCGGCGATCCGAATCCGAGCGCTGTGGCATCGATATAGGTGCGGAGCCAGTAAGGATCTTCCAGATCAAGAACACGGATATCGCATCCGCTTTCCGCTTCTTTTTCCGGACCGCATCCACTTTCCGCTTCTTTTTCCGGCGCGAGCCTTTTTTCCATCACATCCATCCGGAGCACTTCCGAAAAGCCCAGCATTTTCAGAAATTCCAGATATGCTTCGCGGCTTCTGCTGCACCAGACCCCCAGATGATCTCCTTTTGGAAGTCTCCTTTTCAGTTCATTCAGGAGTTTTACGGAAGCCTCCACCTCTCTCCGGTCTCCCGGAACCGTTTTAAACTCCAGAAACCTGCCGCGGGGCGGCCAGTCGATAAAAAAGCCGGCGCCTAAAAAACGTTCCCCGAAAAGAGTCCGCTTCACAGCGGTGATCCTGCTTTCCTTCACGATCCCTTCATGAAAGCAGAGCTCCCGGTACAGATTCTCATCCAGCAGACGGATGTCCTCTTTGTATTTTTCCGTACCGTCCAGAATCCGGATCATTTTCCTTCCCTTCCTGCAGGATACTGCCGTTTTACGTTTCAATCACCTTCCAGAACTCCGCATTACGCCTCGGCTGTCTTCCGGAAACCCGCATTACGCTTCGGTCACCTTCCGGAACTCCGCATTACGTTTCGGTCACCTTCCGGGAACTCCGCATTACGCTTCGACCGCCTTCCTGAACTCCTCCTGAAGCTTTCCGGACATCTCCCTCAGCCGCTCCGGTGTCACCTTCAGAACAGCACGGTCGTATGTCACAAGACCGTTGATCTCATCTTCCACATCCGAAAGCTGCGTGTAGACGGAAGCGCAGAGTCCTTTTGAAACTGCGGGAATGATCTGTTCCTCATAAAGAGACACAAACGCGTTTTCCCATTCCTCCCGGCTTCTGAAGGTCTTGTAGCCGTAGCTTTTCTTTTCGTTGAACACATGTCCCTCGGTCTTCAGCGTGTAACCGCCGAATTCGGAAAGCACGAGCGGCTTCTGCGTTCTTTCCGCCCTGAATTTCCGGAAATATACGTGTTCGCTTTCGACATCCGTTTCACAGCCTTTATACCAGCCGGAAGCCGTATCGACAGGACGCGTCGGGTCAAGCGATTTCAGTTTCCGGTACATTTCCGTACCTGAAAACTGTCCCCAGCCTTCGTTGAAGATCGTCCAGTAACAGATGCACGGGAAATAGTGAAGCTGATGCACCGTTTCCTCCATCGAACGGATGAAGGCCTCCCGCTTTACGGGATCCGTATTCATCTTCCGGTCATCACGCGTCTTTCCGATTCCCGCCGTCGGCAGTACGGAATCCCTGACATAGCCATAAGGACCGTTATTGACCATATCCTGAAACACGGCGATCCCGAGCCGGTCGCAGGCATAATAGAAAAGATCCGGTTCGACCTTGATATGCTTTCTCAGCATATTGAAGCCGCAGTCCTTCAGCATTCTGAGGTCTTTATAAATCTGCTCCGGTTCCTTCGGCGTAAAGATCCCGTCCCAGTAATAGCCCTGATCCAGAACCCCGTGGAAATAGTACGGCTTTCCGTTCAGGCAAAGACGCTGAATGCCCCCGACGTTCCTTACGGTAACTGTCCGGAACGCAAAATAGATCTCGACCGTGTCCTCACCGCAGGTGAGGGTCTTCGTATACAGATAAGGCGTCTCGGGCGTCCAGTATTTCGGTTCTTCCACAGGGATCATCTGCACATCCGTCGTTCCGTCTGAAAGGAACAGCGTGACCTCCGCACTGTTCTCACCCGTCTTTACCGAATAGTCCGTGATATAAACTTCCGGAACCGCTTCGCACCAGACAGTCTGCCAGATGCCGGTCACCGGCGTATACCACATGCCGCCGCGCTTATGCTTCTGCTTTCCGTAGGGCAGGATCTGCCGGTCCAGATGATCTTCGACGCGGAGAAGGATCTCCTGAAGCACCTCCCCGCTTCCTTTGTTCAGATACGGCGTGATATCCATTGAAAAATGTCCGTAGCCGCCTTCATGCATGCCCGCCAGATGGCCGTTCACATAAACATGCGCCGTCTGATCGACCGCGCCGAAATGCAGAATGAGCCGCTGCCCTTCCGGCAGAAAGCCTTCCGGCAGCGTGAAGGTACGGTAATAGAAATACGGAAGATCATCGACAAGTGACGCATTCAGTCCGGAAAGTGCGGATTCCGGCGGATACGGCACTGTACAGAACAGGACTTCCCGATCGCGGTGCTCATCGACTCCCACGGAAAAGATCCAGTCTCCGTTCAGGTTCATATAGGAACTGCGCTTCAGCTGCGGTCTGGGATATTCACTCCACGGAATCTGTGCCATGTTTGACAAGCCTTCTTTCTTCTGCTACAATATGCCCCGGTGAGTTCGAAACCTTCCTCACCTAAAACAAAACTACAGGGACTTTTATCATGAAACTTAAAATTTCTTCTGTCAGCACCGCCGGAATCATCGCGGCTCTTTATGTGCTGCTTACACTTCTCTGCGCCGCTTTCGGACTCTCCTCGGGTCCGGTTCAGGTGCGTTTTTCCGAAATTCTATGTATCCTTCCCGTGTTCACTCCGGCTGCGGTGCCGGGACTTTTCATTGGCTGTCTGCTTTCCAATCTGCTGACGGGCGGTGTGATTTTTGACGTGATCGCCGGTTCCGCGGCAACGCTCATCGGGGCAGCCGGCACGCGTCTTCTGAGGAAGCACCGCATTCTCAGTCTGCTTCCGCCGCTCATTTCCAACATGCTGATCGTTCCGGCAGTCCTGATCTATGCCTATCATCTGGAGGAGGCCTATCTTCTTCTGGTCCTGTCTGTCGGCGCGGGCGAACTCATTTCCTGCGTGCTTCTCGGAAGCCTTTTCTATCCGCTGTTTCAGCGGATCTTCAAAACAGAAAAAGGTAACTATACATTATAGTTACCAAAATCTCTCTGCGTCATACTGCCGAC
>JAZUFC010000216.1:0-3866 GCA_045640465.1 Lachnospiraceae bacterium
CCTGGAAGTCCGCGCATCCAACGCACCGGCGATCCGGCTTTATGAAAAGCATGGTTTCCGTCCGGTCGGCAGAAGGAAGAATTACTACCGGAAGCCGGAAGAGGATGCGATCCTGTATGCAAAGAATATGACTGCTGTTTGACATAAAAATGCTCCGGGTACGGAGCTTGCAGAAAGAAAACAGAAATCAGGCGCTTTTATATGAATGTGCCTGTGTGAGAATGAATTATGCTGGATGTATGTTTACTGGGAACCGGCGGCATGATGCCCCTTCCCTACAGATATCTGACTTCCCTTCTGTGCCGTTACAACGGCTCCAGTCTGATGATCGACTGCGGAGAGGGGACGCAGATAGCACTCAGAAAAGCGGGATTTTCCGCGAACCCGATCGACGTGATCTGCTTTACGCATTATCACGGCGATCATATCAGCGGACTGCCCGGTCTTCTTCTGACGATGGGTAATGCGGACAGGACCGAACCGCTTACGCTGATCGGTCCGAAGGGACTGGAACGTGTGGTGAGCATGCTTCGTGTTGTGGCACCCGAGCTTCCCTTTAAGATCATTTATCAGGAATTCACCGGAACCGAAGCGGATTTTTCCATAAACGGTTATCAGATCCACGCTTTCCGGGTGAATCATAATGTGGCCTGCTACGGCTATACAGTTTCTATCAGCCGTTCGGGGCGCTTTGACGCACAGCGTGCGAAAGAAGGGGGGATCCCGCTTCATTTCTGGAACCGTCTTCAGCACGGTGAGACGGTGACCGGTGAAGACGGTCAGGTCTATACGCCCGATATGGTCATGGGACCCGACAGAAAGGGCCTGAAGCTCTGCTACGTGACGGATACCCGTCCGATGGAGGAGATCGTCTGTCAGGCGGAAGGATCGGATCTTTTCATCTGCGAAGGCATGTACGGCGAGGAAGAAAAGCGGCAGCATGTTAAGGAACATAAGCACATGCTGATGCAGGATGCCTGTGAGATGGCAAAAAAGGCCGGAGTTCCTGAACTGTGGCTTACGCATTACAGTCCGGCTGTGAACCGCCCTCAGGACTATGAGGAAGCGCTCCGGGAGATCTTCCCGGGAGTCGTGGTCAGTAAAGACGGACGCACGAAGGAACTGAATTTCGAGGAAGAATAAATCATGGAAGATGTTATCATACTGGCGATCGAAAGCTCCTGTGACGAGACGGCAGCGGCAGTGGTGAAGAACGGAAGAGAGGTGCTTTCCAACGTGATCTCCTCTCAGATCGCTCTGCATACGCTGTACGGCGGCGTTGTGCCCGAGATCGCTTCCAGAAAACATGTGGAAAAGGTGATACCGGTCGTTTCGGAAGCATTAAAGGAAGCGAACATGACCCTTGACGACATTACGGCTGTTGCCGTGACGTACGGACCGGGTCTTGTCGGCGCGCTTCTTGTGGGTGTTTCCGCAGCCAAGGCGATCGCATACGGTGCAGGCAAGCCGCTTGTCGGTGTGCATCATATCGAAGGCCATGTAGCGGCAAACTTTATCGATCACAAAGAGCTTGAGCCTCCGTTTGCCTGCCTGGTGGTATCAGGCGGTCATACGCATCTTGTCGAGGTGCTGGATTACGGCGTGTTCAATATCATCGGACACACCCGTGACGATGCGGCGGGAGAAGCGTTTGACAAGGTGGCAAGAGCCATCGGTCTCGGCTATCCCGGCGGTCCGAAGATCGACAAAAAGGCAAAAGAAGGGAATCCGGACGCGATCCGCTTCCCGAAGGCGCGTGTGGAAGGTTCCAGTTACGACTTCAGTTTTTCCGGCCTGAAATCCGCTGTTCTGAATTATCTGAATCATGCGAAGATGCAGGGGGAGACCGTGAATGATGCGGACCTTGCCGCATCCTTCCAGAAGGCGGTCGTGGACGTGCTGACGGAACATGCCATGGCATTTGTAAAGGAAAAGAACTATAAAACACTGGCATGCGCAGGCGGCGTGGCATCCAATTCCGCACTGAGAGCCTCTCTTCAGGCAGCCTGTGACAAGGCGGGAGTCACATTTTACGTGCCTTCCCCGATCCTCTGCACGGACAATGCGGCCATGATCGGCTGTGCAGGCTATTATGAATATCTGAAGGGCACCCGTTCGGACTGGCGTCTGAATGCGGTTCCCGATCTGAAGCTGGGAGAACGCTGATCTATGGAATCACTTGCAGCATTGTATGAAAATTCACTGGGTTCCTGGATGCCGAAAGAGGTTTTTGTCTTTCTGGTATCCATGGTGCCGCTTGTTGAGCTTCGCGGCGGTCTTGTGATCGCGAGTCTTTTGAAGATCCCGCTTCTTCTGGCAAACCTGGTCTGTATCGCCGGCAATATCCTGCCGATCCCGTTTATACTTCTGTTTATCCGGAAGATCTTTGCTTTCATGAAGGAGCATCATATTCTGAAGAGTTTTGTGGAAAAGCTGGAAAAGCGGGCGGAAAGAAAATCCGCCGGTGCGGAAAAAGGCGAATTCATCTTCCTGTGGCTGTTTGTCGGGATCCCGCTTCCGGGAACCGGCGGCTGGACAGGCTCTCTGATCGCTTCGCTTCTTGAATATGATATCAAAAAGGCTTCTCTGGCAATTCTTATCGGGATCCTGACAGCGGCTATGATCGTGGATATTCTGTCTTACGGTCTTCTCGGTCTGGTCCTTCACTGATCCTCAGGAGGAAAGGTATGAAAACTGCGGTACTGATCCTGGCGGCCGGGAAAGGAAAACGGATGCAGAGCGATATCCCGAAACAGTTCATGTCTGTGGAAGGAAAGCCCCTGTTTCTTTACAGTGTGGAAAAATTCCTGCCGCTCGTTGACAGAACGGTTCTGGTGACCGGAGAGGAGGATACCGGTACGTGCGTGAAGATCCTTTCGGAGTACGGACTTTCCGGGCGTGTCGATGTGATCGCCGGCGGGAAAGAGCGCTATGATTCTTCGATGCGGGGGCTTCTGTATCTGGAAGAGACAGGCGGCTGCGATACCGTACTGATCCACGACGCGGCAAGAGCCTGTATTTCGGAAGAGGTGATCCTTCGCGTGATCCGGCAGGCGGAAGAAGAGAAAACAGCTGTTGCAGCGGTTCCAGTAAAGGACACGGTCAAAATTGCGGGACCGGATAAAACGGTACTGGACACGCCTGACAGAAGTACTCTGTTTGCTGTGCAGACGCCGCAGGGTTTTGCGTTCGGATCTCTTCTTTCGGCATACAGAAAATTTTACGAATCACCTTTTGCTGGCATTACGGACGATGCGTCCGTCATGGAACGCTGTTCGGACATTCCGGTAAAGCTCTGTGAAGGCAGTTATGATAATATCAAGGTGACGACGCCGGAAGACATCCTTTTCGTGCAGAACTATTTCAAAGGAGAGAAACAATGATCAAAGACAGTATGGCAAAAGGTACGGGCCTTCTGATCACCGGTCTGATCGTGCTGTACGGCGCGTTCAGCATGGTATTCATGGTACTGTTCAGAAACCGCTTTGCTTATCAGTATATAGCCAATCTCGCCTGTGTGCTGATCCTTCTGTACGCTTTCCTGAAAAAACGGCTTCTTTATGTAAGATCTGCGCCGGTCAATCTTTTCCTTCTCGGAATTTTCGCATCGCTTCCGGGTGTGTTCTATTTTGTTCTGGGGCAGAATTACATGTATACGGTCACGGTATCCTTCTTTCAGGTGCTTGTTGTCTATGTCATGACAGCTTTTGTCGAAGAAAAGCTTCAGGAGGATAAGCGGGTCCTCAGATGGACAGTGCTTTCCATGAAGGGTCTGATCCTTCTGCAGTGCATCTATATCATCATTCAGTATATTTTTATCAGCGTGAAGGGCATCTATCTCAATCAGCTTATTTTCGGACAGATCC
>JAZUFC010000217.1:0-13142 GCA_045640465.1 Lachnospiraceae bacterium
GATACAGTTCATAGAACTCAAACAGGCCGGGAAGATGAAAATGCGCCATGATGCGCGGCTGACAGGGTGATTCATTTCTGATTTGCAGGTTGTCGGTTTTGTTGATGAACATGTTATCTTATACTCTCATTTCTTCCAGGCTGGCTTTTCAGTGTCGTTTTAAATTTATCATAAGTCGTTTCTTTTTTCCATTTCTTTTACAGTTCGAAATGCTGCTTTCATGATCTTTCTCGGTCATTTTGGACCATTGATCTGTTGTATTTGTGCTTTTTTATGTCATATCAGCACATTTGCCCTACTTTTTCTCTGAATATGTATACTGATAAATAGTTCAGATGTTTAAGGAGGACAAAACTATGGAAGGTTGATCTCGAATAGGACGAGTAGATATGAGGAAGAATTGACGGTATTTTTGCTATAGTTGCGAAAGGAGAAAAATGAAAAGGATTTATATGTTGAAGAGAGTTTGTTTTGCACTTGCAACAATGATTGTGCTTTCTTTTTTTAATATTCATTCATCAGCGAAAATGCTTGATGGAGGTTCGGAAGTATTTAATACTTATCAGTTCGGAGTAAAAACATGTGAAGGGAATCCTGAGATTAATCAGTATATTTTGGACCATGTAAATGATATTACAGATATTGTGATAAATGCACGGAGTTCCTTTACGTCATACAAGACAATTGGTGATACACTTTTTATAAGCAATCCTTTTATTATACAAGATCCGAACAACACCGATGATATTCTTACGAATCAGGGAACATATTATGCTGTGATTTCGAACAATGAAGTGATTTGCGTTATCGTTGGATTTTTAGTGGATAATGCACCGCACTATTCTATTATGGATCTTTATTCAGATGAATTGTCTGAATTCTGTAGAGATAATCTTGATAGAGAATTGGTATTTGATGATTCATTGGAAGATTCGAGCTATAGAATTGAAGCAGTTTCGAATAATGTGAGAAGTACACATTCATCTGAAGACATTGTGTTTATTGATTTGTCTGACTGCTGTAATGAAGCTCATAATGTTGATGGAATGTATTTTATGAATCAGCTTTTTGTTGGACAAACTGCAGGAGGAGCAAGAATCGGCTGGGAGTATTTTACAGAAACAAATTGTCCTGGACGAGGCTTTTTGATTAATACAGATACTGAAAAAGTATTAAACACTAATTATTGTCTTGCTTTGCAAGGAAACTATTTATGTGCTTATCCGTGTATAGCGACTCTATATAATTATCGGACGGCCCGACTTGAAATGAATAGTGAGACTGCATATAATTATAATAATGCGTTGGGGCACTTTGATGTGACCACTACAGCAGGACAGGTTGGTTTGATTAATATGCTTATGCCAGTAGCTGCTGGTGCTCAGTACAAAGTGTATTATGGCGGGGTGATTTCCCAGTTTTATACGATGCATAATATCAATAATACATTTCCGATGATTCTCGGTGGCCATACGTACCCAACCTATACAGCATTTCACGTTCATTTAATTATCGGTTATCAGCGGAATCCTGCAGATGCAACTATGAGGTGGTGTATCTATAATCCGTGGACACCCGGATACGTTCTGTGGACTGAATATACTGGCGATGGAGTTGGTCATTTTTGGTATGGACCAGAACATGCACAGGACCCCGGTTATATTGGTGCAGATTCGCAGGTTCATTATAATCAAGTGTGGATAGAAGACGGCTTATCGGCGTTCCTATATTGATCTGTTTGCAAAGAGGATGTGTATATGAGAAAAAATAATCGCTCTATTTATATTCTGAGTACAGTTTCACTTCTTTTGATTGCAGCATCGGTTTTTTTCAGCGTTGTTATACACTCAAGAAAAAGCATCGCACAGAATGCTGCTGAAGCAGCATCCGGAAGCGGACAGATTGCAGCGGCAGCTCACATCGATACGGAAGAAATGAATCAGAGTTCTCAGGTGGAAGTGATTCAGGTCATTGAAGAGGATACATCAGCAGAAGGAGAAGATGCGCCATCAGATATTTCAGAAAATAATACAGAAGAAGAGACTCTGATTTCTTCAGAAGCAATGATTCAACCCAGTGAAGAAGATACCGCTGCTGCGGAATCGGAAAATCTTATGACAGATTCCGACATTGATGAGGTTCAGACTCGGAGAGAAACAGTTGTCGAAATCCTTCAGAGTTCCCCGGCGGAAGAAATTCAATCCGGAGAGTTGATTGTTGACGAGTCTGAAACCGAGACTGAAACAGAAGTACCGAATCAGGCTTTCGAAGGCGCAGAATATGAGATGCCCTCAGGACTTGAAAATGAGGAAGCAGTCATGTCATCGGCGATTGCATCCGGAGAATGGGATCCTTACGCTGCACCCTATATTGAACCGGTTCCGGAGGGATATGTTCTTGATCAGCCGTCTGAATTTATGATGGGGCTTGAAATTGAAGAACCGGGTCCGGAATTCGTTGGATATTTGAAAGAGAAACTGCAGGAGATGGAACAGTTGATCTTAGTATATTGTCCTGCGGATATCGGCCCCGATGATATCTTTGCGGTTATGAAACCGTATGCTTCGTATCACCTGAACGAAAACGGTATTTATGAAAAAGACCCTTTGAGCAGCACCGTACAGACATTTCCTGTGGTTTGCAGGCAGAAGCTGATCTGTGATATAATGGTCCAAAAGGACGCAACCGGGAAATATCACTATGCCGTTTTGCCGGCTGTGAGTGCGGGAAGAGCAGATCCTTCCGCATTGTATCAGGACAATATCAACCGCAGGTATTGTTTGGAAGATCATGAATATTGGATAACAGTCAGCTATTTGCTTCCGGAGGAAGGAACAGAACGATCACATGAACCGGATGCGGCAGTTGTTCTTACGTTTGTCATGACCAGATAACGGGTCTGGTATACCTGATAAGCTTTCCGAGTGTTTTGTTTTTAGGGGGCGGAATGATGATGAAAAAGATAATTCCTGTTATTTTATTTTGCTTATTGCTGTTTTCTTCCTGTGCTTATGTCAGCCGTTATCCGCTGGCCTCTTTTCAGAGCCGGGAAAGGAACAGGGAAGTAGAAGGAGATCATACAAATTCGGAGATCGCTTTTCGTGATGGTTCAGAATCAGAAGCGGAAAGGGTTTCATCTGAAACCGCTGCCCTAAAAACAGAATATGACGATCCGGTGACGAAACCCGAACCGGCAATCCCGGATCAGGAAGAAACATCCCCGGAAGAACCGACTGAGACCCCAAGCACGGAAAGCGAGGCGGAAGTTTTTCCTTCTGAAGTATGTCTCGAATCGGAAACGGCTATTCAAACAGGTCCTTTTGCGGCAGAAGCTTCCTGTGAATACGAAGTGCAGGGATCCTTCTGTCCGGAAGGGGAAATCGTTTCGCAGGAAGAGGAAACCTCATCGACAGAGACTATGGGAACAGAGGAACTTCCGTAAAATGGAATGTGAGGATTTTAGGCGAGTAACTGAAAGAATTCCTTCAGGAGGACTGATATATGCAGATTGCAGTTTGTGATGACGAAAACAGGTGTATTGAAACGATCAACGTCTGCATTCGGAATTGGATAGAGAAAAACGATTATCGGGATGTGATGATTCGTACGTTTTCGTCTGCGGAAGAGCTTTACTATGGCATTCAAGATCAATGCGGTTTTGATCTGTATCTTCTGGATCTGCTGCTTCCGGGAATGAATGGATTAGATCTGTCAAGAAAAATCAGAGAAGAAAACGAAGACGCGGTAATTGTGTTTATCACTTCCTGCGATATGTTTCTGGAAGCAGGGTATGAAGTGTCTGTTTATCGTTATCTGCGAAAGCCGTTGGACCCTGAAAAACTGATAAATTGTCTGGATTTTTCTTATGAAAAATGCTGCCTTTCCGGAAAAAGCATACTTGTCAGGGCGGGAAGCGAGAAAAAAAGGATATTGATGAAGAATATCACATTCTTTTCTTCCGGCATTCATAATGTGTCCGTACATACGGTATTCGGAGAAATCTACAGTATTTCAATCCGAAAGGGTTTTGATGCTTTTTGCAAAGAGAATTGCAACTCTGCTTTTATTCGCTGTCATAGGGGGTTTGTTGTTAATCTGCAATATGTGGACAGTTTTTCTCGGGCAGCACTTTATCTGCATCCGGACAGGACTGAAATACCAGTCGGGAGATCATATCGAAATCTCACATTTGAACGGATCCGAGCGTTTTTTCTATGAATCCGCTCCGGTGGGATTTCATGAAGTGACAGACGGCAGTTTGAGTTCGGTAGTCAGAAGGAGCAGGTGAGAATTGATGAAAGATGTATTCTGTACAGTTTTTGAGATGATCATCAATTATTGCGAAGGTTTTCTGTATATAGGATTCTGCAGAACAGTTTTTCATGAAAGAAAGAAGAGTTCGGCTTTATTTTTCTTTTTTTCCGTACTGATCGGATCGGCTTATTCCGCATATATGTATGCTGATATACCGGTAGCAGATACATGGGTCCTTTTGCTGATTCCACTTCTATACTCGCTGATTTGTTTTGATGATCCTCTTCCCGAACGAATCTTCTGGATTATACTGATGGATTCGGTGGTGATCGGCATTACGGATGTTCTTTACGCATTGTATTACAGGGTCTTCGGTTCGGAGATCCTTTTCATTATGGAAGACGGGTTGAGAAGAATCCCCGTTGTTCTTCTTACGAATCTTTTCATCGGAGCAGGGCTGCAGATATTGATTCGTCAAAAGAGGAAAAGTCTGTATGAGTTCAGATCTCTGGTTCTTCTGGTTGCGATTAATCTTTCCTGCCTCGGTCTGATGAACCTTTCATATTATCTGTATGATATGGGGTATTGTAATGAAAATCATTTTTTTATTCTTGCGGCTCTTTCGTTCTTTACTTCGGCAGCGTCCGTAGTCCTTTACCGTGTGATCAGTACCTATGTTGCACGGGAGAATGAAAGACAAAGCGCAGAACTTCTTGTCAGAAATGCAGAAGATAAGCTGCGAGAACTTTCACGGTATTATGAGGTGCTTCGGGGAATCCGGCATGATCTGAATAATCATATCAATGTGATTGTCGGTCTTTATTCGGAGGGAAAAGAAGCAGAAGGAGAAGAATACGTACGTGAATTGAAAAACCGTATCGTGGAGACCTATGTTTCCGGGAACTCTTCGGTGGATGCACTTTTGGCATTCAAAGCATCGGATATGAAGCAGGCGGGGATTCGATTCCTGTGCACATTGGAGAATCTTTCCGAACTTCCGGTCAATACCAGTACGTTTTGCGCTGTGCTCGGGAATCTGCTGGACAATGCCATGGAAGCTTTGCTGCGGGAACAGAAGAAAACCACAGATCCTTATATTGAATTTGTAATCAGAAGAAGTCGCAATCAACTGATCATATCCTGTGAAAATCCGGTAAACGAAAATACGCTGCTCATGAAGAATGGGGAGTATGTCACTTCTAAGAAAGATGGCCTGCATGGTCTCGGAATCCGAAATATCAAAATGCTTGTCAGAGAAAACGGAGGAACCTGTGATTTCTCTGTTCGGAATGGAAGATTCTCTGCACACATCTGGTTTCCCTTTCTGTGATTGCTGCATTTGACCAAAACAGATATGGAAAGCAGAAAAAAATAATACATAATCATAAGAAATTTTCATGGCTGTCTACTAATATTGTATACAGAATGCAGTTTCGGATTCAATCTATCAGAAAGGAAGCAGATTATGAATCAGTTTGTTTTTGAAGCAGAAAGACCTGTCGTTCAGACCAAGTACGGTAAACTCCGCGGCGTCACCTACGGCGGCCTGAATATTTTTATGGGCGTCGAGTACGCGCATGCAAAACGTTTCCACATGCCGGAAGAACCGGAATGCTGGGACGGCATCAAGAATGCTTATCAGCACGGCCCGATCGCCATGCAGGTGCTGGACACCAATCCATTCTTCTATTACAGAGGCCTCCACATGCTTGAAAAGCAGAGTGAAGACTGCCAGAATCTGAACATCTGGGCACCGAAGACCCTGAACGGCGAGAAGAAAGCCGTTTTCGTATGGATCCACGGCGGCGGATTCTTCTCAGGAAACGCATTCGAGGAGATCTCCTTTGACGGACAGAATCTGGCCCGTCACGGCGATATCATTTTCGTATCCATCAACCATCGTCTGAACATCCTCGGCCATCTGAATCTGGAAGAGTACGGCGAGGAATTCGCAAACTCTGTCAATGCAGGCATCTGGGATGTGGCAGCAGCTCTGAAGTGGATCCATGAGAATATCGCTGCATTCGGCGGCGATCCGGAGAACGTCACGATCTGCGGACATTCCGGCGGCGGCGGAAAGGTACAGTGCATGTTCCAGATGGAGCAGTGCGTTCCGTATTTCCAGCGCGGCATCTGCCTGTCCGGTGCAAGAGGCAAGAATGGTGCAGGTACACAGATGGGCCAGAGAGAAGCCAGCAAAGCCACCGCAAAGGCAATGATGGATGAGCTTGGCATTACGAAGGAGAACATCGACAAGATCTATGACGTTTCCTTCGCAGATCTGGTTGCAGCATGCAAGAAGCATGCAAGCCCGATGGGCTTCTCACCGGTTGCAAACGATTTCTTCCCCGGTTTCCCGGCAGAAGTCGGCCTGATGCCTTTCTCCAAGGACAAGCCCATCATCTACGGTTCCACGCTCGGTGAATTCCCGACTCTGAAGCTCAGTGCGGAAGAAAAGGCTGCCATGACAGAAGACGACAAGGTCGCATTCTTCAAGGAAAAGTTCGGCGATGATGCAGACCGCATGATGGAGCTTTTCAAGGAATGCTATCCGGACCACGACCTGATCGATCTGGCGTGCCATGATTCCAGATGCAGACTCGGCGCGACTCAGTGCGCAGAGATCCATGTGGAAGCCGGCTGCAAGGAGGTCTATAACTTCCTGGCTGCTTATGACGTACCGGAAGACGGATCCATCCCGATCTGGCACGGCGGCGAAGTCGCTTACATCTTCATGAACGAGGATAAGGTCCTTGCACTGAATCCGGAAGTTTACGGACAGAAATATGCGAGCATCTTCAGCACGATGGTCATCAACTTTGTAAAGAACGGCAACCCGAACAACAAGTATCTGCCGAAGTGGGAGCCTGTTGAAGAAGGTCAGATGAAGACCATGGTTATCGACAAGAACTGCCGTCAGGTAGTCAACTTCGATAATGAACTGGTTGAACTGAGTGCCAAGAATATGCCCAGATTCAAACTGAATCTGCCGATCAAGTAAGCTTTGTAAAAAACGTATTCAATTAAGGCCCCGTCATTTATGATGGGGCCGATCAGAATAACAGGAAAGGAATCCACTATGAATCAATTCGTATTTGAAGCAGAAAGACCTGTCGTGCAGACAAAGTACGGCAAACTCCGCGGCGTTACCTACGGCGGCCTGAACATCTTCATGGGCGTTGAATATGCGCATGCAAAACGTTTCCACATGCCCGAAGAACCGGAATGCTGGGACGGCATCAAGAATGCTTATCAGCACGGCCCGATCGCCATGCAGGTATTTGATACCAATCCCTTCTTCTATTACAGAGGCCTTCACATGCTGGAAAAGCAGAGCGAGGACTGCCAGAACCTGAATATCTGGGCTCCCAAGACGCTGAACGGCGAAAAGAAGCCTGTATTTGTATGGATGCACGGCGGCGGTTTCTTCTCCGGAAACGCATTTGAAGAGATCTCCTTTGACGGACAGAATCTGGCGCGTCACGGCGATCTGATCTTTGTTTCCATCAACCACAGACTGAACATCATGGGCCATCTGAATCTGGAAGAGTACGGCGAGGAATTTGCAAACTCCGCAAACGCCGGCATCTGGGATCTGGTAGCAGCTATGAAGTGGATCCATGAGAATATCGAAGCATTCGGCGGCGATCCGGAGAATGTCACGATCTGCGGACATTCCGGCGGCGGCGGAAAAGTACAGTGCATGTATCAGATCGAGCAGTGCGTACCTTACTTCCAGCGCGGCATCTGCCTTTCAGGCGCCATGGGCGGCAAGAATGAAGGCGGCATGAAGATGGGCGGAAGAGAAGAAGGAAAGAAAGCTGCAAAGGCGATCCTGGACGAGCTCGGCATTACGAAGGAAAACATTGACAAGATCTATGACGTTCCCTTCTCAGATCTCGTAAAGGCAGTCACGAAGCATGCAAGCCCCTTCAGCTTTGCTCCTGTAGCAAACGATTTCTTCCCCGGCTTCCCGGCAGACACAGGTCTTCAGCCCTTCTCCAAGGATAAGCCCATCATTTACGGTTCGACCCTCGGTGAGTTCCCGACTCTGAAACTGACGGCGGAAGAGAAGGAAGCTATGACGGAAGACGACAAGATCGCTTACTTCAGAGAAAAGTTCGGTGAAGAAGCAGACCGTGCGATCGCATTATTCCGTGAAGCATTCCCGGATCACGATATCATCGATCTGGCTTATCATGATTCCAACTGCAGAACCGGTGCGGCTTTATCCGCAAAGGCGCATCTGGAAGCAGGCTGCACGAAGGTCTACAATTTCCTGGCTGCTTATGATGTACCGGAAGACGGTTCTATTCCGATCTGGCACGGCGGCGAAGTTGCCTATATCTTCATGAACGAAGATAAGGTCCTTGCGCTGAATCCGGAAATTTACGGCAAACAGTACGGAAACATTTTCAGCACAATGGTCATCAATTACTGCTGGAACGGTGATCCGAACAACAAGTATCTGCCGAAGTGGGAGCCTGTTGAAGAGGGCAAGCTGAAGACTATGGTCATCGACCGCGAACCCTGCCTGAAGGTGAACTTCGATAAGGAACTGGTTGAACTGAGTGCGAAGGTCATGCCGAAGTTCAGACTGTCTCTTCCCGTAAGAAAAGACTGATCATACAGATAAACACAGCTGTTGAAAAGGCTGTCCGCATTGTGTTGATGCGGGCAGCCTTTTTGAATAACCTGCTTACTGCTGTTTTCCTTCCGGCGCATCTGCCGGCAGGATACCGCTTTCTGCGGCGTCCTTTGCGGCTTTTCGTTTGATAAGCCAGGGAAGAAAACGTTCGGTATATATGTATACGATGATTGCTGATATGGGAATCGCGATCAGCATGCCTGACACACCCATGAGCTTACTGAAAACAATGATCGAGATCAGAATCAGAACACCGGGCGGCAGATAGCTTTGAGGAATCCGGACAGGGCTTTGCCTGTACGGTGCTGTTATTTGTTAAAAATCAACTGTTCAATTCCGGGGAATATGCTATAATGGCCTTGTTTACCGGAAACCGGGCCTTTTCTGCTTGCGGAACGGCTCAGCTTCCGGAGGCATACAGTTATGTTCATGATTACAGGGACTGAAGGAGTATCGATGAAAAAAGTAATTATGATCCTTACCGCATGTGTGGCGGTACTTGCTGCCTGTTTTACGGTTCAGGCAGGCGGTGTGAATGTGTATGTGATCCGCAGTTACGATGATCCGGTCCTTTTGAATCCGGAGATCCTCCATTATGAGGATGGTCATTTCGTGATCGACGGTTTTGGTGAATTCCCGGAAGTCTATATTGGAATCTCTGAGTGGCCTGAAGGGTATACAAAGGAAGAACCCTATGTGATGGAAGTCGGTTTTCCCGAGTGGGGTTATTATCCTTATCTGATGAGCTTTACCGTTCCCGAATATGTGACCTTTGTACAGACGGGACGTTTTTTCTCGATCGGAGGAGAATACGGCAGGCCGACTGTTACGGTGGACGGAACTTATATTCTGCAGAACAGCGAACTGAATCAGACTGATATGCAGGTGAACGGAACGCTTATTACGGAAGGCGGAATGCTGGATGATGTAACGGTCAGCAAAGACGCTGTTTTTGACGGCGGGAATATCTCCTGTTTTGTGAACCGGCTGACAGTCGAAGAAGGCGGTACCTTCAGCGGCTGTCTGTGGGTAACGGAGAGCGTAGTCTTTCAGAACGGTTCTTTTGTGAAAGCACCGGAGGACAGAGCACTTGATTTCAGCATAAGGGAAGACGGATATGTGGAGTTTGAAGAAGGCGCGGAGATCTCAAGAGACTCTTCCGTTTATTCAAGCGGCGGAACTATCCGTTTTAACGGTCAGACCTTCGCAGGCTTATCCGGTGATCATATAGAAGGACAGGTGACCGTCGACCATTACAATGCCAATATCGTGTCGGAAGATGTCTGTGTTCTGTCCGACCTGGATATCACCTGTCTTGAATACTTCGATGTTTACTGTCCTGCCGTTGAGATCACGGATTGTAAGATCGTCGCTGACAGTGTGTCATTTTATCCGAGAGAAGATTTTATGCCGCAGCAGGAGGAAGATCCTGAAAATACGGAAGATGATACAGAGGAAATAGAGGAAGAAGAGGAAGAGAAAGCACCTGTCGTGCTGCGGAATACGGTCGTGGATACAGACTGCTTCGGTGCTTCCTGCCGGGTCAGACTGGAAGGCGAATGTGAGATCTCTTCGCAAACACTGGACGGAAGTCCTTCGGAGGGTGAGGAGATAACCGTTATTGCTGCAGATGATTCTGTGCTGATCGCCGGCTCTTTCTGGATGGTGGATAGTATTGAGCTTTGCGATCGGGCACGTCTTGCGTTTTCATATTCCGCGGATGATGAAGATGTTGAGATAACCGTATCCGAAGACGCCGGTATTCTGGTGCCTGAAGAACTTATCTGGTATGACGGGTACGGAGAGATCCTCGGAGACGGCACGATCTTCCTGATCGGAGAGGATGCCGCGCTTTATACAGAGGCAGGCGTTGTGACCGATCACGAGCTTCCTGTCCCGCATATTGCCGATGAGATCAGAATCGAGCAGATCGATGCCTGCGAGCATGAAAAGGAATATCATTTCACGCCCCGGCAGCACTGGCTCCAGTGCAGTGAATGCGGCATTCGTGACGAAATGGAAGAGCATGAAGCAGAAGAAGAGCTGATCACCGAGGCAGACTGCCTGAATCCGGGCGTGACACACGTGTGGTGTGAGACCTGCGGTTATGATGCATTCCCGCTCTCGCCGGCACTCGGACATGAACGGGTCCTGATCTCACAGGAGTCCGTGTCCGATCCCGAGCCGGTCATTCTGCTGCATTGCCGCTGCAGCCGCTGCGATGAAGAATATGACGAGCAGCTGTATGAACGGGCATTTGAACAGGTGATGTATTCCATACCGGAAAGCGGTTTTGTGAATCTTATAATGGACGAGCGGCTCGGATGTGACCGCATCTGTGAGCTTTACAAAGAAGGAAAGCTTGTGGATACGATCACTGTTCCCGCAGACGAGTACCATAGATTCTCTATGGAGGAAGACGGCTTCGACGAGATCCGTGTGACATTTACGATCGAAGATGAAGAGATCTACGGACCGGTGAACTTTGAATTCAAAGAAGATAAAGAATAAAGGAGAAATCAAATGGCAGATTATCAGGTAGTACATGTAGGCATCAACGCAAAAACACCGGAAGAGGCAAAACAGAGCGCAGCACTCCTCGGTTCCCTCTTCAATATTTCCGTCAGAGAAGCACCGACAGCGGAGTTTGTTGACGGTATCGCGGAATTTACTGCATTTCCCGATCACGGTGCTTACGGACATATCGGTATCGGCGTGAAGGATATCGAAGCTGAAATGGAGCGCCTTGAAAAACTCGGCGTGGAGTTCGATCCGAAATCCATCAAGAGAAATGAGGAAGGACGCATCAGTTTTGTATATCTGCAGACTGAGATACTCGGTTTCGGTATTCACTTAAGCAAGATCGGCTGAGACTGATACAGCGGTCATATTCAGCCCCTTTCCATTCATTCCTGATTTTTTTCTGCGTCTGTGAAGCATCATATCAGAAGCAGACAGCTTCGTTACTGTATGTTGCGCTTACCGGATAAGCTGATAAGCTGAAAGCAGAGCAGAGCTTTGGTGCTCTGCGGCAGAAAAGGTCAGATCTTACTGCAAGGCAGTAATGATCGCAATGAATGAAAAAGGAGGTAGAATCAATGAAACTGCATTTTTATCAGTGTGATATCTGCGGAAAGATCATCGCTGTTATTTCCGATAACGGGGTCCCCACCGAATGCTGCGGTCAGGTCATGCATGAACTTGTACCGAACGATACAGATGGTGCTGCTGAAAAGCATGTGCCTGTCTTTGAGACAGACGGGAGTCATGTGTCTGTGAAGGTCGGCAGTGTGCCGCATCCCATGACAGCCAGCCACCTGATCAGCTGGATCGGACTTGAGACCGGAAACGGGTTTCAGTTCAGAGAGCTTCAGGCGGGAGAGAGTCCGGAGGCCTGCTTTGCACTTCTTCCGGAAGAATCCGTTAATGCCGTATATGCATGCTGCAATATTCACGGACTCTTCCGGTCTGACAGAGAAGGCATGAAATGATCCGCTCTGTCAGAGGAATCGGAATCAGGTATAAAAAACTGTTTTCCGGAGATCTCAACGCATCATAAAGAGAATATGGATAAAACAAAAGACAGGCGGTCGGACGGCCGTCTGTCTTTTGCTGAAAAAGTTCAGACAGATCACTGTGCAAGATACAGTTTTCTGGAATATTCGTAAAGTTCCTCGAGGAAAGCATCCGGAAGTCTTAAGCCTGCAGCACCTGCCAGTGTGGCGGGTTTGCCGGGTTTGCAGTAGAAGTCAGCAAACTCACGGGCAGCTTTTCTCTGGTCCGCTTCGGACATGTTAATGATCTCGTTTTCGTTTTCCGGCCATACGCCGAGGACGATCTTGTCACCGAAATTCTCGTACAGATACTTGATATCGTTCATTCGCTGCGGAGACCATTCGTCGAAACCGCCGTCGATGAAGCACTGGATACGGTCTGCATTATGGCCGCAGGAGTGCAGGGTGACGAAACGGCCCTTGGAATGGATGTGGTCGGTCAGCTTCTTCATATAGGGAACAAAGAATTCATAGGCAACATCCTGAGAGAAGAACGGAGCCTTCTGTGCGCCCCAGTCGTCATGGACGTTGAAGCCGTCCATCTGCGGCCAGTATTCACAGAACTTGTCGACAAGACGGCAGGCCAGATCGGTCGTCGCTTCAAACAGCTCATGGATCGCGTCTGCCTGATCCTCATCGATCAGTGCCATAGCTGCGGGCATAAAGTCCATGAAGGAGATCAGACG
>JAZUFC010000218.1:0-13464 GCA_045640465.1 Lachnospiraceae bacterium
AACTCAGGCAGCGCCCTGAATTCAGCAATGAATTCAGGGCGCTGCCCGTTTCATGGATGTTTCTTATGCAATGCTTCTTCTGTTCACCCAAGGATCACTTTGTTCAGCGCTTCGATCAGATCGATGACCGGACCGCGCGGCGTGAACGAGACTGTCTCTCCCTGGATCTCGGCAATACAGTCGGTTCCGTTATAACGGTAAAATACCATCCTGAGTTCCGGAGAAGTTTCACTGTCAAGATGGATCAGCAGTGAAAGTTCCGCCTTCTTTTCCGGTTCTTCACCGGTATACCCGGAAGTCTTCAGAGAAAGCAGACTGTTCTTTATCTCTCGTGAATCAAATTCGTTTCCGTCAAACAGGAATACGGTTTCGCCGGTTTCTTCATCCTTCTTTACAGTGATCGTATACGTCTCTCCGTCAAGCTCCGCTTCAATGCTTTCGACCTGATCAAAGGACGCCGTAAACAGTTCCTCGTGCCGGAGCGTATCCGCAGAAGCCTTTGTGATCTCCGGATACTGTTCATCCGCCATCTCATAAATGATCTTTGACTGGTTCAGACGCACATACGCTGTCACGCCTTCCAAAGACTCACCCTTTTCCTCCTTTTCGGCAGCTTTCTCCCGATCAAGGCCGATACTGACGGTAAATGCTGTCTGACCGCCGTCCGCTGTCACTTCGATCACCGTTTCGGGATCTGTGAGGCCGCAGGATGCAAGCTTCTCGTCCGTTGCCTGATAGGTAACAAGCTCCGTCAGAGAGAGACTGCGGATGCTGTCCAGAAACGCCTCGACCTTTCCGGTGTCAAGCGGAAGCATTCCGTCCTCCGTGCGGATGAAATAGACATCCTCTGCGCACAGTGAAGACTGACTGTTTTCAAGATACTCCAGACAGAACGTGTCTTCTGCCGAAACCGTGATCTTTTCGGCCTGCTCAAACGCAGGGATCTCATCATTCCTGATCAGATCGGTATATGCGATCTGAAAATCCCTGAAAGGATCCTGTCTGATCAGATATACGTTTCCGTCTCCGACAGAAACATATCTCTGCTCATCGATCATGCTGTAGCTGCCGAGCAGGATCTCGAAATTTGCCTCTTCTTCGGTCAGATGGATCGTGCAGACAGGCTCATCCAGACCGTACTCACTGATATCCTCCGGCTTTTCGATCACGAAAGCCGAACGGAAATCGTGAAAGATCGAGACCAGATTTCTGATCTTCTCCTCATCGACCGGGAACTCGCTGTCTTCCTTATAAGTCCACTTTCCGTCCTCTTTTTTGAACGAAAGAGCTCTGCCGGGATACTTCCAGTACAGATAATTCACATTGTCCGGATCGATATTCAAAACCAGCCGTTCCTCGGAACGGATCTCATCCTTTTTCTCTTCTGTATTCCTGATGATAACAAGGCACACGCATGAAAGCAGAAGAATACCCAGAAGAATCAAGATCTTTCTATAGCGTTTCATTTTTGTTTTCTCCTTGTAATGATCGTCACGGCAATACCGAATGCCAGGACCGTAAGCGGAAGGATACCGATCATGATGGCTTTCAGAAGGGTGCTCTCCGACTTCGTGATGGTCAGATAATGATAGTTCAGCGATTTGCTGTGGATCGAAAGAGCTTCTCTTTCTCCGATCAGCTCGGACATGCAGTTCATTGCCAGATCACAGTTCGCGCCTGATGACCAGGCATTCATCTGATTCTCCAGGAAACTGTCTGAAGAAAACCAGATGATCTCGCCGTCTTCACCGGTCTTCAGTGACAGGGCGATCGTAAACGGTCCCTCCGGATCGCCCTCCTCCTTATCGTAGGTGGTGAAACTCATATCCTTTACATAGGAATCGGCAGTCGTGGTCAGGATCTGTGAAGCATTGCCGGTCTTCAGAAGAAGTCCGACCGCAAGCGGCATGATGGTGAAATATCTTGCCTCGATCAGCGGCTCCGTAATGCGGCTTTCTTTCAGATCCGGCACCAGAAGCATCGGATTTGAGCTCAGAACATGGCTGCTCTCCTGCTCGATCACGACGCCGTCATAATATGTCACGTCTCTGTCCTCCAGAAGACTGTACAGCACTTTCGGGGTCCCTTCCGTGAGCACACCGGCCATGACCATCAGTTTTCCGCCCTGATCCGCATAATCGGAGATCAGTTTTTTCTCTTCTTCGGAGATATCGCTCTGAGGCGCATAGATCATCAGGCAGGCTGCATCCTGCGGGATCTCTCCCGCGGTCATCAGTGAAAGATCCGCTGTCTCGATATTATCCTTCTTCAGAAGCTCTGCAAAGGTGGACGGCAGTTCAGGCTCGCCGTGTCCTGTCAGGCAGTAGACCTTCGGCAGGTTCTCACTCACGACATAATCGATCGCAGATGTGATCGCACCCTCTCCGTCGAAGGAAGTCGTATACGTATATGCATACATATCCGGCGTGGTCACATAGATCTCGTCATAGCGGATCACGCGGCTCTTTCCGTCACATTCCACGATCAGACTGTTGTTGTCCAGTGTCTCTTCCGTATACATGCCGGCAAAAGTCGGATAGATGTCCGGATTCTTTTTGATCACATCCAGATGATCCGAAAGCGCATCATACTGATCAAGCAGGTTCCGGATCACTTCGTCCTCTTCGTTTGCCTGTACGATCCAGTAGATGCTGACATCCTTTTTCAGGTGATTGACCACCGCTTTCGTATTGCTTGTGACGGAATAAAGGCCTGAGGAGCTGATATCGTACCGGGTCGCCGCAGAAGGAAGCCCGGAGATACAGAGGTTGACTACGATCAGTATCGCAAGCACGAGGGCCGTCACGACAAGCGAATAAGAACCGCCTTCGAGCGCATATCCGTTCCGTTTTTCAAAAGTCTGCTTTTTATCTGTATTCATCAGTTGTACCTCCGCTTTTCCAGAGACTGAACCGAAAGGAACAGGAAGAAGACGATCACCGAAACATAATAGACAATGCCGTTCAGATCAAAAACACCGTTGACAAAGGTACTGAAACGCTGATACAGGGAAAGCTTTGTCATAACTGCGGGAAGAAGACCTTCGAGCGCTTCCCTGTTCTTCATAAACAGGATCATCAGCGCTGCGACCGCTGCAAGACCCACTCCGTAAGCCAGATAATCATTCTTTGTCAGGTACCGGATCAGCAGCACGAAAAGAATAACGATCACAAACAGAACGATGAGAGAAGCCAGCGCATTTCCGGACACGAATCCGGAGAGTCTGACGCTGAAATAGTCAAGCAGTATGACTGCGATGCCGATTCCGGCCGCCAGTCCCTGATTTTCCGTCAGCGATGAAATAAAGACGCCTTCAGCCATAAACGCCGCACCCATCACGAAGAAAGCGGCGAGTGCACCGTAAGCCGTCAAAAGATATACGTCGCCGAATCTGGAGAAGATCAGCGGATAAATGCAGATGATGCCCATCGGCAGAAGAAAAACGATCAGAAGCGCCAGAAACTTTCCGAGGATCACTTCCGTTGTATTCACAGGAAGCGTATAAAGAAGCTGGTCCGTTTTCTGTCTGCGTTCTTCGGCGAGCACACGCATCGTCAGGATCGGAACGATCACCACAAATACCAGGCTGCAGAAGTCCAGCACATACTCAAAATTGCTGACAGCGGATTCGATATTGTAGATCATGGCACCGATTCCGGTAAATGCCAGCAGAAACGCACAGAAAACGTACGCCGTCAGTGAATGAAAATAGATCTTTAATTCGTGGATCAGTACAGCAATCATTGAATCGCCTCCCCGGGTTCATCCGAAGCAGTCTGCACATCGCCCTCGGCAAGTCCGATAAATATCTCTTCCAGATTTGCTTTCTTCGGATTCAGTTCATAAATCACGCCGCCGTTTTTTGAAAAAGCATCGAAGATCTTTCCGGAGAATGCACGCAGGTCCTCGCAGGAGGTCGAAACAAGCACTTTTGTGCCCTCCGCATCTCCCGGTACCGAACTGATCTCAAGAATGTCTTCAACGCCGTTAAGGGCCTTTCTGGCCTCATCAAAGGACATGTCCGTATCGATCATGATCTGACCCTTCAGTTTCAGATGGCTCTCCAGCTTGTCGGTCTCGTCAAAAACGACCAGCCTTCCGTGCGCGATCATCAGGATCCGGTCACAGATCGTCTGGACCTCCGAAAGAATATGCGAAGAAAAGATAACGGTATGCTTTTCTCCGAGCTTCCGGATCAGTTCTCTGATCTCAACGATCTGAAGCGGGTCCAGACCGACGGTAGGCTCATCCAAAATGATCACCTTCGGATTTCCGAGAAGCGCCTGCGCGATCCCGACACGCTGCTTATATCCTTTGGAAAGTGCGGATATCCTGCGCGTCTTTACATCATCGATACCGGTCTCTAAAACGACTTCCTCGATCTGTTTCTTCAGTTCCGTCCCCTTCAGACCCTTTGCTCTTCCGACAAAGGAAAGATAGGTCAGCGGGGATTCGTTCATATAGAGAGGCGGGATCTCCGGCAGATAGCCGATCGCTCTTTTTGCCGCCTTCGGCTCTTCAAAGATGTCATGGCCGTCGATCAGTACGCGGCCTTCCGTTGCCGAAAGACATCCCGTCATGATATTCATCGTTGTTGATTTTCCGGCGCCGTTCGGCCCCAGGAATCCGTATACGTGACCCTCTTCGATCTCAAAGGAAAGATCATCGACAGCCAGATGATCACCATAGCATTTTGTAAGATGTTCAACCGTGATCATTCCATATCCTCCAGTTTTCATTTCCGGTTCACCTGACGGTGACCTGTTCAAGGATCCAGGCATCCGCACGCGCTTTCAGAACGGAGTTCGCAAAATATCCTCTGCCGTAGCGCGCAAGCTGTGCTTCTGTATCTCCGCTGCCGATCCGCGCAGCGATCTCCTCGTCCGTTGCCTTCCAGCCGAATTCTTCTGTCATCATCTGATAGAAGGTCATCTCCTGTGCCTGCTCATAGATCAGCGCATCCATCTCTTCGTCCGTGTATTTCATGGATTTCTGATAGGAACGGAGGCTGACGCTGTTCTTTGAATAGATCTGCACCTCTGCCGCATACCGTGCAGTCTCAAGCATCGTTTCCGTCGGTGTGAGCGTTTTTATATAATCTGTGACCGCAGCGGAGACCGCCTCTTTCAGATTCTGCGTAAAATAGATCTCTTTGATAAAATCGATAAAGCTTTCAGCCGAATCGAAATCTCTGCCCGTCGAATCATAGGTCTTCAGAATGTCCTGATGCACTCTGACAAAATCATCGTCAAAAGCCGGAGAATCGACCACAAAATTGATCGTCGTAAAAAAGATTCCGGGCTTGTTCGCAAATTCCGGCTTATCCGGATAGGATTCCGGAAAAGTGACCTGAATGTGGACCAGATCGCCGGGGTGACGGCCGATCAGCTGCGACAGGAAATCGCCGACATAATTGTCCGCTCCCGCGACTACAAGCTGGTCCTCCGCCGCACATTCATCATAACGGACACCGTCCACAAAACCGGTATAGGAGATCGAAACGGAATCACCCTCTCTGATGACCCGGCTCGTATCGGTATTATGCGTTCCGTATTTTGACGTAATGGAATCCAGAATTCCGCTGATCGTTTCTTCGGACGGCTCCAGCTCCGCTCTTGAGAAAACAAATGAAGCGAAATCAGGAAGCTCTGCGGACGCCGGAACCGCATCCTCTGCGGTATAGGATCCGTTTTCATCCATCCCGTAGCAGTAATCCTCCGGAGTCAGGATCCGGTACGCGGATTCCTCCGCGTCCTCGAAGCTTGTTGTGGCGACCGTCTCTCCGTTCTCATCAAGCTCTGCAAAGCCCGCTGTCATTCCGGAATAACAGGTCTCCTCTTCTTCGTTCCGGTTTCTGCATCCGGTGAATGCTGTAAAGATCAGCATTGCTGCGATAAGAAATACCGCTGTCCGTTTCATAAATCTCAGCTTTATCCTTTCCGCCGGCATCCTTCTGCCGGTCCTGATATCAGACTTGTCAGAGCATATTATACACCCTTTTCTGAAATCATGCTGAATGTCTTTTCTTGGCAACAATACGGACCTCAAGATCTCTCTTAAGGTCCGTACTGTATTTCCGGCTGAACCGGGACTTTTTAACATCGTTGATCTGCACTGTTTTACAGACGTCAGACGCGGTACATGCTCGGGCTGAAGTCCATTTCTTCGCTGTCCTGCCACTTGCCGTATGCAGTGAAGATATAGTTCTCAGGTGTACGGTCGCTGTGATGTGTACCGAAGGAACGTCCGACGTTGCGGAGTCTTGCGATATCCAGAACGACCAGCATGTTGTTGCCGAGACCGCCCTTGAAGGTGCTGTGATCTTCCAGGAAGGAAACTGCATAGATGTTCTTCTTGATCTTGATATACTTCGCGGTCTCATCGTAAGGATGCTTGCCGTTTTCGGGAGTTGCATTCTTATCGGTTACGAACGGAAGGCGGATATAGTTAGCATCGAAGTATACATGAGCAATACCCTGCTGAAGCGGATAATACTTCCATACGATACGGGAACCGACCAGATCGCTTGTGAAGCCGTGACGCTTTGCCGGAAGGGGCTTGCCGTCTTCTTTGATCGCACCGAATACGATGTTGTTGGATACCAGCTGCGGGAAGCTCTTGTTGAATCTCTGGAATGCCTGAATATCGGTAACAAGGCCCTGCTCCAGGTCGAGGATCAGGGTAACGCCCTTACGGGGTTCGGAACCGGTGATCTCGTAAACTACAAGGTAGGTGTCCTCATCGATCTTTGCGCAGTCGTATTTCTCGGTCATTGCATAACCGCCGACAGGTGCCCACATCAGAGTCTCGCCGGTCACGAAGGATAATGTTCCCTCTGTACCGTCATCCATTACAAGATAGAAGCTCTTTCCTGCAAGCTCAAGAACGCGGGGTCCGCGATAATGGGAAAGGTTGCCTTCGAATACAAGATCGGGGAATTCCTTGCCGCTCGGCTCTTCTGCTGCGGGAGCGCCGTTCTTGTTGGAAACAGCCGTGAAGCGCTTTCCGACGAACTGTTTGTTTTCGATCTCGTCGACCATAGCGATCGCATAGTCTGCATAGCTGATGTAGCTTTCGCCTTCATCATTGTTGAACAGGAAATCGGTACCGAGCTTGTAGGAACCGGTCTTTGTTCCCTGCGGATCGAAGGTGTATGCAGGGCTGAAATATGTCCAGTTGACAGTACTCGTCTGAAGGTTCTTGAAAGCCTCAAACATATTGGACGGAACGCCGCGGAACTTTTCAGGGATGCTTTCGAGCACTCTGTGTTCCATTGTCTCATCCGTGAACAGGCTTGCAGCACCGCCGACAACCAGCAGTCTGGTGTTCGGAAGATCCTTTAATGCATTGATCAGGGACATCATAGCAGTCTGATGCTGGAATACCAGGCTGGGGTTGAACTGACCGAAAGCACTGACAACGACTTCATAATTCTGAAGGTCTTCCTTCGTCAGGTCGAAAATACTCTTTTCAACGACCTTGATGGCGGAATTCTTGATGTTTTCCGGATCGATCACAATGCCGGTAACCTCGTGGCCGCGCTTTAAAGCTTCCTCAGCAACAAGACTTCCCACTCTTCCTGTAGCGCCGATAACAGCAATCTTCATATATTTTTCCTTTCCTCCGAATTGATTCGGATCTCAATTATTTATTTATTGATTCGGACCGTTTGAAACGGTCTGTATGCACGATTCCGGTATTCCGTGTGTCAGACACGGTATCTGCTTTGGGCGAAATCCTCTTCTTCCGCGTCGACCCACTCACCGACTGCGGTGAAGATGTAGTTCTCATCCACGCCGCCCCAGGTTCCGTAGGAACGTCCGACGTCATGAAGTCTTGAAATATCACAGCAGAATGCAAGGTTGCAGCCGACAAACGGATCTTTTCTTGTGGAGAAGTCCTCGATAAAGGAGATGAAATAAACATTCTCTTTGATCTTGACGTAGCGGCATTTTACATCGTAAGGACGCTTTCTTGCCTTCTCCGCACGCTCGGAATGATCATCCGCCTTCGGACCCGGTGCACGCAGATAGTTTGCATCGAAATAGCAATGCGTGATCGCAAAGGTGTCTGTATATCTCCAGCGGATGCGTGTTCCGACAAGATCGGAAGTAAAACCGTGACGGATCTCGGGAAGATCCTGTCCGTCTACCTTGATCGCACCGAATACGAATTCGTTATCTACAAGGATCGGGAACTTTTTGTTCTTTCCCTGAGGCGCGAACAATGCGGTCACCAGATTCTGCTCCAGATCGAGGATCAGCGTGATGCAGGTACGCGGCTTGTAATCAGCCATCTCGATATTGACGAAGTAGGTGTCCTCATCGACCTTTGCACATTCATACGGGTCTGTTCTGGAGGGAGCTCCGAGAGGCGCCCACATAACGTTTTCGCCGTTCAGGAAGAACAGTGTGCCTTCGTCACCGTTGTCCATGCAGAGATGGAAGCTCTTTCCGGCAAGCTCGGTAACAAGCGGCGGACGGTACTTGGAATTGCCCTTGAACTGAACATCGGGGAATTCCTTCGGTGCGTTTTCGGCCGGCTTATCCTCTGCGGGGGCGCCGTTCTTGTTGGAAACTGCGGTAAAGCGTCTGCCGACAAACTGTTTGTTTTCGATCTCATCGACCATCGCGATCGCGTAATCCGCGTAGCTGATGTAGCTCTCGCCTTCGTCGTTGTTGAATACAACGTCCGTTCCGAGTTTGTAGGAGCCGGTACGTGTTCCCTTCGGATCGAATGTATATGCAGGGCTGAAATAGGTCCAGTTGACCGTGCTGTTCTGAAGATTTTTGAAAGCCTCGAACATATTGGAGGGAACACCGCGGAAATTCTCCGGAATGCTTTCCAGCACTCTGTGCTCCATCGTATCGTCCGTGAAAAGGCTTGCAGCGCCGCCGACTACCAGAAGTCTGACTTCAGGCAGGTCCTTCATTGCATTTATGAGGGACATCATCGCTGTCTGATGCTGGAAGACCAGACCGGGATTAAACTGGCCGAATGCACTGACAACAGCGTCAAAGCCTTCCAGATCCTGTTTTCTCAGATCGAAAATGCTCTTTTCCACGACCTGGATCCTGTCGTTTTTGATGTTTTCCGGATCAATGACGATACCTGTGACCTCATGTCCGCGCTTCAGCGCTTCCTCTGCCACAAGACTTCCGACTCGGCCGGTTGCACCGATAATCGCAATCTTCATAAACGCCTCCATTTTGATTACTTTATTTGCTTCCTGTCCGGTATGCGGACGAATTTATGCCTGAAGAAACCTTATACTCTGTACATGCTCGGGCGTCTCTCTTCGTCTCCGTTGGACTCCTCCCACCTTGCAATGCCGGAATACATATAGTTCTCCGGTTCCAGATCGCCTGCGATCATCGGATTTCCGTTTCCTCTTGAACCGAAGGAACGTCCGATATCATGTGTCCTGCTGATATCCGTAAGGATCACAAGATTGTTTCCGATATGACCGTTGTATGTCGTATTGCTCTCCAGGAACGAATACAGATACAGGTTCTTTTTGATCTTGATAATGATGCTGCGCTCGTCATACGGATGATTTCTGAAAGCTTCCGCAAGCGGAGTGCCTGCCGGCGGATCCGCAACGCGGATATACAGAGAATCTCCGTAAACATGAGTCAGCGTTCCGTCAGTTGCCATGCATCTCCAGCTGAGACGCGCATTGTTCAGATCGGACGAATAACCGTGGCGCTTGAAGGGAAGCGGTCTTCCGGGAACCTTGATCGCGCCGAATACGATCTCGTTGGTGACCAGATACGGGAACTTCGGATTGGTTCCGGTATGTGCGAATACCGCGGTCACAAGACTCTGCTCCATGTCAAGG
This sequence comes from Lachnospiraceae bacterium, assembly GCA_045640465.1. Classification (GTDB taxonomy): domain Bacteria; phylum Bacillota; class Clostridia; order Lachnospirales; family Lachnospiraceae; genus UBA1267. The sequence goes on from JAZUFC010000218.1 coordinate 9,842, forward strand.
ATGAGCGTCAGACCTGTTCTCGGCTTTGCTCCGATGATCTCCATGTTGACCATGTAGGTCTCTTCATCGCCCTTCATGCAGTCATATTTCTGATTGATGCCGCTGCCGCCCTTCGGGATCCACTGAAGCGTCTCTCCCGTCATGAAAAAGACCGTGCCTTCCGTACCGTCATCCATGACAAGCTGAACGGATTTTCCCGCAAGTTCGAAGCAGAACGGTGCTTTATACTGCGACACGCCTTCGAAAGAATCCGTCATGTCGGGGAAGACCTTTTTGCGAGCCGCAAGCTCGGGATCCTTTTCGGAAACCGCAGTAAAACGTCTCTTTTTGAAACGTCCCTTTTCGATCTCATCGACCATGGCGATCGCGTAATCCGCATAGCTGATATAGCTTTCGCCGCCGTCGTTTTTAAACATTACATCGGTACCGATATCGTACTTTCCGGTTCTCGGTCCCTTGGGGTCAAATGTGAACGCCGGACTGAAGAATGTCCAGTTCAGATCGCTCTTTTCGAGCATTTTGAACGCTTCGAACTGATTGGACGGAACGCCTCTGAACTGCTCGGGGATCATTTCGATCACGCGGTGTTCTTTCGTATCATCGGTAAACAGACTTGCAGCGCCTCCTACCACCAGAAGACGGATCTTCGGCAGATCGCTCATGGCATGGATCAGGCAGGTCATAGCCGTCTGATGCTGATAGACCAGCTCCGGATCGAACTGACCGAATGCACTGACAACAGCGTCAAAGCCGCGAAGGTCATCCGTTGTCAGATCAAAAATACTCTTTTTGATGACGTTGATCTTTTCGTTTCTGATATTTTCCGGATCGATCACGAAACCGGTCACTTCGTGTCCGCGGCTGATCAGCTCATCCGCGACAAGACCGCCGACTCTTCCGGTAGCTCCGATAACGGCAATTTTCATGTCAGTACTGGCTCCTTTACGCTTGCTGGGATCTGTCGAAGCACGCAGGCATTCCGGCCTGCATACATACCCCTTCACAGTTATCATTATATCGGTACTGTTTCTTTTTCAAACTTAAATAAACTGTCATTTTACAATAAAAGCTGTTCCCGAAAAGAACATTTTTTGTACTTTTCGCAGTACGATGTCCCTGTTTCAGCTTCCTGATAACATCGTAGAGAAAAGCATATTTTCAAAGCATGTATGTTTTCAAAGCCGTGTTATACTGAATTCAAATAATACATTGTACGCTTTTGCGCGCAAATCAGTAAAGGAGATAATCTATCATGGAAGAAATTCTTGAGTTTCTGAAGCAGAGCAGAACTTTCTATCTTGCAACTGTTGAAGGAGATCAGCCTCGTGTACGTCCCTTCGGTGCTGTTTGCGGTTTTGAAGGAAAGATTTATTTTGCAACCAACAACACAAAGGAATGCTACAAGCAGATGATCGCAAATCCGAAGACCGAGATCTGCGGCATGGCCGGCGGCAAATGGATCCGTCTTGCAGGCAATGTAAAGCTTGACGAAAGAAGAGAAGCACGTGTTGCCATGATGGAAGCAAACCCGAGCCTCGCTTCCATGTACAATGTTGACGACAATCTGATGGTCGTTTTCTATTATGAAAGCGGTTCCGCAACGATCTCTTCCTTCACGGAAGCTCCCGTTACGATCGAATTATAATTGATCCTTTTGAAGTGAGGCTGTAAAAAAACATCCTCGAAATGAGCAGTTCCCGGATTTCAACAATGAATTCCGGGAACTGCTTCTTTTTAGCTGCGGATAGCTCAGAGATTTTCCGCTTCTGTGGTACTCGAACAGGCCTGCAGATATTCAGGCCTTTCTGAAAAACTCAGTTGTCTGTTTCCTATGCAGACCTCTGAGCCTGTTTTTTCTTATTATCAAACTTATACAGGTTAAAACCTATCGCAATCAGAGTAAATTCCAAAAGGACGCTGTTTAACCCCCTCCGATAGGCCCGCTTATAAGAACGGTTCCACTTCATGCTGCCATAAGTTCCTTCTGCCTGAATACTTCTGTTCATGCATAGAAGTGCTCCCTGAATGCTTTGGAGGTTATTTATCACTTCCTGATGATAACCGCTGAGTTCACGGTTGATTCGAATAGTTCTGTTTCCTGTTGCCTTCGTGCATCTTTCTTTGCATGGACAACTGCTGCAATCCTCACATTCGAATACTTCCTCAGTTCTGCCATAATGATTGCCCTTTATCTTCTGAGCATATTTGTATATGAACTTCTTGCCTTGCGGACAAATCAGATTACCTGTTTCATCCCTGCAAAAGTTTACTGCTCTAAAGGGATCGTCACGATATTTAGGATTCTTAGCTTCCTTGTCGAACATCGTGAACTTCATAAACTTTTCCATCCCGTTATTCTCGCAATAAATGTAATTATTGTAAGAACCGTATCCGGCATCCGCAACCGGATATTTCGGGTATCGTCCGTAAAAACGTTTGAACTTTTCCATTAATGGAATAAAGCACTCCTGATCAGATGCATACTGCTTTGCGTCGATGGCCGCTATATAACCATCGCAGATGACTTCCTGCATGTTGTAAGCCGGGAGCAACTGGTCATTGCCCATGTAGTCACGTTTAACCCGCATGAAGGTGGCTCCGGTATCTGTCTTGGAATAGCTGTTTCGACCTTCCCCGCAAGTCTCGATGCGTTCGGCATATCCTTTCAGTCTGTCACGATAATTCTCAAGAAGCTGATATCGTCTTTGCTGAGGAGTCTTGCGATGACCGCTGCCGCTTACGAATGTCCCCTCATCGATACTCATGGCTTTCTTATAAGTTTCCAGCAGCAACTCCACATACTCGATAGCATACTCTTCGCGGGTCTCCATCCGAATCCCCAGAAAAGCGAGATCTTCTGAATTGATGATGCCAATAAGTTCTGTGAGCTTCTCAAAGACACGCTGTCGGTTTGTAATGCAGGATCTCTTCCATACCCAGCTGTACTTGTTTGCATTGGCTTCTATCTTCGTACCGTCAATGTAGGCATGAGAAAGATCGACGCCGTCATGTTCAAAGATCACCTGATTAACAGCCTTGAAGATTTCCTCGATGGAATCGCAGAGCACTTTGTTGATGAAGTTATCAAAGGTCATGAAAGAGGGAGCTCTCATGCCATCCAGGATCCACATGTAACGGATGTCATTTCTGCAGGCCTTTTCCATGCCTCGAAGAGACAGGTAGCCGTTTTCCATGAAAGAGAAAAGAACGATCTTCAGCATTCTCACAAGATCACATCTGGGACGACCGGTTTTGCGCTCCTTATCCGCAAAAAAGATAGAAAGGTCGATGCGGTCCATTACTTCGCAGAAGCTGTAAACAGGATCAGAAATGTCAATGATTTTTTCAAAATCCAGTGGCAATTTCAGCTGTTTTGGAGTAGAATAAGCAATGGTATTTTTGTTTAGTTGCATAACCAAAGTATACCATAAGACCGCCGTAATCGCTATGACTACGGCGGTCGTTTTGTAGAAAAAGCGGAACCGCAAGCTGACATGCAGTCATTTGCGGCTCCGCCTTTTTACTGATTCATGGACTGAGTTTTTTTACAGCCCCTTCGCTTTTTCGGAATTTATAAAGAATTATGTCCGAAGGTCTTGTTTTTTCTGTAATCTTTTTGTAAA
>JAZUFC010000219.1:0-2167 GCA_045640465.1 Lachnospiraceae bacterium
TCTGCTGAGCGGAAAGCTGCAGCTCCATCCCCAGAGGCATCTCCGTCTTTTCCAGCACTACAGCCAGAAACGGCTTCTGCCTCGACAGCGCAAAGTTGATCTCACGACGGCAGTTTACCGATGCCATGGATCTGGGCGTAATGAAGGCAATGAATGCTGCACTCCTGTCCAGATGCTGTGCGATATCTTCCGGCCATTCGCTTCCGGGAGCGATCCCCTCGTCATACCAGATACGATATCCTTTTTCGACCATCTGCTCCAGAACATGAAATACCTCCTTGTTATCTTTGTGAGCATAGCTTACAAAAATGTATTTCTCCTGTCCTGTATAAGCTTTCAGTTCCATAATATTTCTCCCGTTTTCTTATCCGTCTCTAATGATTCCGCAACGAAGAAAAATGTGATCTTTTCATGCCGTTATCTGTGTGCGGGTCACTCCCCGGCAAGTCTCGTCCCGCATTCTGAGCAGAAAGCTGCTTTTCTCACAGCGTTCCCGCAATTCGGGCATATCACTTTTTCCGGTTCTCCATGATTTATGACCGGAATGGTGCTGACATCCAGACGCAGGAACTTCACTTCATCCTCACTGAGCTCCCTTGGCTGCTGTCCCCCGATATGTTCCCAGATCTTCCCGGTTCTGTCATCCCGATATATCAGATGCATAATTTCCATGTATGCTGCCTCCTGTTGAATTCAGGTTTTCCTTTCATTTCACCCTGATCTGTCTCTGCTCCTCCGCATATTCATTTGATCATTCACTGTCCAGCGCTCTGAGGAGATCAAAATGCTTTCTTTTCCGTCATTTCCTCTGTCATCGTCTGTTTATATTTCCCTGTAATAACATTAATGTAAGAAATTCAACTCAATATGTCAATAATAAACTATGGGTGATCCGGCGGCAGCAGGCGGCTTTCGTTGTTCACCTTCTCTCGTAATCTATCAATGTCATCTTATCATTAATAATATGTTCTTCACCGACTCGTACGAAACCGCATTTTTCATACAAGTGACAGTTCCCCGGCTCTTGAAGAATTGTATCAAGCTTCCACACTTTAGCGTCCGGGTACAGCAGGAACGCTTTTTGAATGGCCGCATATCCGATTCCCTGCTTCTGATATCTGGGAAGAATAAATAGAGGACTGATATATAAACAACCTTCTTCCGGGTCTGACGCCTTCTTCCCTACATTGATGGCACCGGCCCGCGCCCCGTCCTTCACTATAAAATAGTATTTTCGATTCGCCTGAGCCGCTCTGGCCTTTACTTTTTCAATCGTTTCAATTGCCGGCGACATGTCATCATGATATTTCTCATACAACGGCATAAAGCTTTCTACCTGCATATCATACAGCTGCTGTATTTCATCAGCTCGTACCTCTTCAAGCTTCACCCTGTTCATCATCTCGGTTACACCTGCATCCGGAAGATGAAAACGTTCCTTAATCATCCGTGCCGCCTCCGAGGGCTCAAGATTTGTATTATCGATCTTCATATAATTCTTGAAAGGTATTTCTCCTTCATAGCTTTCGAGCCGGTATTTTGTCTCCTCGCGAAGCATACGATCTTCGGATACCGCAATATCCCTTTTAGATGCCTTGTTCTTCAAACGGTTTTCTGTTTTGTTTCTTTCGAGTCTGACTGCCCGGTCCGCAACAAGCTCCACATAATATACACTTCCGCCGGTCGCCTCGAATTTATCCGCAACTGACTTGATATAATCCCAGTCCGACTTCATATCAAACGCCCACATGTATGTAAAAATCAATCCGGCATAATCTGTTTTTATAAAAGCATCAAAAATATCTTCCCGAAGCCTGTTTACCACTGCTCCGTCAAATTTGCCGAAGATCTCAATTACAGGCTCTATCATATGATGATTATGAAACAGCCTGTAATCCGTTATCTTCATTAACTCCTGCCCTACAGTCATCTTACCGACTGCACCGCTTCCGATCAGCACTATCAGATTCATTCTCTCTTTCTCCTTCCGCCAGAATAAAAAAGACCGCCTACCTGCAAAGATAAGTGGTCAGCATATACTGTAATCTATTTGTCAAACCGTTTTCTCATCTCAGCATTTCAAATATTACTATACGCAATGAAGGCCATACACGTTCATAATGTGCATAGCATAAATCTCAGTATATGAATATTCGACTGCAAATCG